>CAVKDD010000218.1:0-3461 GCA_963654845.1 Acutalibacteraceae bacterium
AGATAAGAAAATAAGACGTCTTCAATTTGGCGATACAATGCAGGAATTTAATTATATTGTTGATGATATCGAAAATCTCGTCAAATCCGAAAATTGTCCCGAAGAGTTATCTCAAATTGCGATTATTGCAAAAAAACGTCAGGAATTGCAAACTTTTGGTGAACTATTAAAGGCGAAAAATATTCCGTTCCAAATTGACGAGGGTAAGAGTATTTTCACGATAAAATCGTCGATTGTGGTTTATTTTTATTTGAAGGCTTTGAACAATTATTTAATGTCGAGTGACAAACTTTTTGGACTGTTGCTATCAGAACCTTTCAAGATTGATTTAGAGGATTACAACAAAATTTTGCAGGAAAAAAGATTGCTTAAAAAAGATGTTCCGAATGATTTTATCTCGATTATGCAACGATTAAAAGATTGGAAAAATCCTGAAAAAATAAATGATTTCTTAAAAACATTTTTCTATCTTCAAAAATATTCTTCAACGAATGATTTGCGAAATACCGTAGTTGAAGTCTTGAACAGAACGGGAATTTTGGAGTTCTATTTTGAAACGGAACTCAACAGAAGTGAGAATTTGTTGGGGATTAAAAAGTTGTTGTCTGAAGTTACCGATTTTTCTAATATCAATCAGGCAACGGGTTTGAAGGATTTTGTTAAATATTTGGACGATTGTTTGGAAAACGAAATTGACATTTGTTTAGACAAAGATTCGCTTGTGCAAAATGCCGTTCAATTAACGACTTATCATGGCTCAAAAGGACGTGAGTTTGAGTATGTTTATTTGCCGAACTTGATTGCAAAAAATTGGGAAGATTTCAGAATGGCGGGTGAATACAAACTTATTACCGAGCCTGTTTATGACAAAGAGGAAGCCCAAGAACGAAAAGACCGAGAACTTACAAAACTTTTGTTTGTCGGAATTACGAGGGCAAAACACGGATTGTGTCTGTCTTTTGCCGATATGTGTGACAAAAGAACTCAACAGATTACAAAATATCTTGCGGATTTTGCAAATTATGATTTTGACAGTCAACAGTTTGAGTATAAAGAGGAAGATTTCACAAAAGAATTTGTCAGAAGTATCTCAAGAGAGGTTTACGACAATCAAAAAGCCTTTAAGTCAGAAATCGAAGAACGGGTTAAAAATGTTGTGCTTTCCCCTAGTAGGTTGAACGATTATCAGGCATGTCCGAGAAAATTTTTCTATGTGAAAATCTTAGGAATTAACGTGGAAGAAGATGACAGAGATTATGCAAATTTCGGGTCAATAATTCACAAATTGCTGGAAAATTCCGTAAAAATTGCCAAGCAAACAGGTGCGTACCCCGAACTTGAAAAAATTAAACAAGAATTTCAAGAAGGTTTGGACAATTCAAGATTTTCTTCTGAAGCAATGAAAGAAAAGTTTGAAAAATCAGGCACAAAAATTCTTGACGGTTATTATCCTTATTTTTCATCACTTCCCGTAAGTAGTGTTGCTGAGGTTGAGTATAAGTTTGACGGGGTTCAGGTGGGCGATTATTCCGTTATGGGTAAAATTGACCGAATTGAGAAACTTTCAGGCGGAACTTTCGGACTTTATGACTATAAAACGGGAACTCCCGTGAGCGAGGCAAAAGTTGCACCAAATCAACCGAAAGAAAATTATTTCAACCAGTTGTGTTTTTATAAATATGCGTTTGAAAAGGCAACGGGCAAAAAGGTTTCGCAAGTCGGTTTGATATATGTTGAAAACCATGCCAAAAATGTTTACAAAAATCTGCAGGAAGAAGATATGGAATATATCGAAAACCTTATTAAATCAACTTATGAGAAAATCAATAACTTTGAATTTGACCCGATAAAAGAGGACAAAAACGGTGAGTGTAAAAATTGTGCCTATAAACACTTGTGCCGATTGGATTTGATATAATGCCCGAAAATCCTTATTTTCTTTGGCAAATTTTCTTTAGTGAGAAACATTTAAAGGAAACAAAGTCAAAAATATATTACCCAATTCGACAATAGATTTTTTAATCTTTACGGTTACAATGACAATGGAAGGGTACCAAGGATTGACTCATGATAGCAAATTATACGGATAAAAACAGAATATTTGAAATAGAAGCGGAAGGATTTGAATTGTTCTTTAATTCCTCTTCTGATATTACTTTGATTTTGGACAGAAATAAAAATATTTCTGTATGTAATACTGCATTTTTGCAAATTTTCCATGTGTCAAAGGACGATATTGTCGGTAAACCTTTCAGTGCGTTGCATTCTACAAAATTTATCAAGGACAATTTGAAGCACGATTTCTCTTTGCTTTATGAAAATCTTATGAGAAATTCTGATATTGTTTTTGAAACGGGGCAGGTTTGCAAATATTCCGAGCGTGTAACTTTTTCGGATTGCAATCGCCATTATTTCAGTGTTGCAATTTCGCCGATAATGGCTGATAACAGTGTTTATCAGGTTTTGGTTACGGTAAGAGATATTTCCTCTGAATTAGAAATTTCGCCAAAAGAGGAATGCAAAAAACGTTTACTTTTGTGCCTGCTTGATGAATTGCCGATTTGTGCCTTTCTAAAACGCAGGGCGGATAATGCCGTTATCGGAAACGGATTTTTGAAAAGATTACTGTTAATTTCGGATGATACTGATTCTGAATTGACCGTTAATGAGATTTTTGCAAAGGATTATTTGAAACAGGAACGCCAAGAAGACCAAGAAATTTATAAAAATAAACGCAAATTGGTAGTGGAACGTTTGGTTAAATTTTCGACTTTGCAGGTTTGGTGCAAGGTTTATAAAATTCCGCTGTTTGACAGTAACGGCGAGGTTTGCTCTATTGTTGTAATGTATGAAAATATTACAACGGGCAAAGAGTGCGAATCGGAACGTGAATTTTTCATAAAAACACTTTTGCATGACTTGAAAGTGCCTACTATTGCACAGTTGAGAGGTGTTCAACTTTTGCAAAATGAAACTTTGGGCAAGGTTAATACTCAACAAAAAGAGGTTTTGGATGAAATTGTTGAATCTTGTTCTTATGTACTTGATATGATTTCTACAATAATTTGTGCTTATCGTTTTGATAATGGTGAAAACGCACTTGGCTACAGAAAATTTTATGTGACGGATATGTTGAATGATTGTACAAAAATCATGAAAAATGATTACAAATATCCCGTTGAATTGTCTTGTAGCGTAAAGCCTGCTTCACTAATGATGATTGCGGATTCAAATGTTTTGAAAATGGTTATTGTTAATCTTATCATCAAATTTATGACAAAATATAATCCGCAGAAAAAAGTTACGATAAAAGTCGAAGGCTTTGAAAAGTTTGTACGATTTGTAATTTCAACAAAAGAAAATCATGCACGGGGACGTTCGGCAAAATGGATTCCGTTCAAATCTTTGTTGAGTAATTTAAAATTCATAACGGTAGGTTACGGCATTGAATTGTACTTGTG
>CAVKDD010000219.1:0-3441 GCA_963654845.1 Acutalibacteraceae bacterium
TGAGAGAGCAGGGCATAAAACTTGTGCGTAGCGATATTGAGATAAATCCGTTTATTGAGGGAATTATCACGGAAATGCAACCAATCGCAACCGAAAATAAAATAGAAATAAAATATCTTCCGTATGATTCTGTTAAGGTGGTAAATGCCGATCCGATGCAACTTCGCCGAGTTATAAAAAATCTTATCTCAAATGCGATTGACCATAGCAATACCCAAAAGTTTATTGATATTAAAATCGGCAAATATCAAGACGGAATAACGATTTCCGTTATTGATTACGGTCAGGGAATTTCAAAAGACGAATTAAAAATGATTTTTAACAAATACTATTCTGCGGCTAAAAAACTCCGCAAAGTCGGCACGGGGTTGGGATTATACCTTTCTCAACAAATTGCTGTGGCTCATGGCGGGGAAATTATAGCAACGAGCGAAGAGGGCGTAAGAACCGAATTTTGCGTAAAACTTCCGAATTAGAGCGGGTTTTGGACTTTAAAATTCGCCGTTGAAAAAAAATCATGTTTTTGCTAAACTTTTGCTAGCGTACACTGGAAAGAAGGGATTTTAAAATGACTAAACGAGTTTTATTATGTATAATGGACGGTTGGGGCATTTCAACAGGTTCTGAAAAATATGATGCTACAAAATTGGCACATCCTGTGAATGTTCCGAAATTGGAAAAAGAAGAAAAATTTATTCATATCAAGGCTGACGGCGAAAACGTAGGTTTACCGCACGGTCAAATGGGTAATTCCGAAGTAGGTCACTTGAATTTGGGTGCCGGCAGAATTGTTTATCAGGATTTGTCAAAAATCAATAATGCAATCAAAGACGGTTCTTTCTTCAAAAATGAAAGATTTTTGAACGCTATCGAACACGCTAAAAAACACGATTCTGCCCTTCATATTTACGGCTTGGTATCAACAGGCGGTGTTCACTCTTCACTTGACCACGTTCTTGCGTTGATTAAAATGGCTGCTGATTCAGGTTTGAAAAAAGTTTACGTTCACGCCTTTTTGGACGGTCGTGACACGCCACCTTCAAGTGCTTGCGAATACTTGCAAATAGTTGAAGACGAATTGCAAAAATATAACCTTCCGCCTGTAGCAACAATTATCGGTCGTTACTATATTATGGACAGAGATAATCGTTGGGATAGAGTTGAAAAAGGTTACAATGCCTTGTTGTTGGGAGAAGGCGAACACGCCGCAACCGCTATTGAAGGTGTTAAACAATCTTATGCAAAAGGCGAAACAGATGAGTTTGTATTGCCAACGGTTATCGGTGGTGAAGAATCAAGAATTCACGACAATGATTCAATAATTTTCTTCAACTATCGTCCGGATAGAGCAAGAGAAATTACTAAGGCTATCAATTTCGCTGATTTTGACGGTTTTAAACGTAAAAAAGTTCTTAAAAATATTTTATACACAACAATGACAAGTTACGAAGCAACCTTCACTTTCCCTGTTGCTTTCCCGAAAGAAAAACTTGTGAATATTTTAGGCGATGTTTTGGAAGCAAACGGAATTAACCAATTCAGAACTGCCGAAACAGAAAAATATGCACACGTTACTTTCTTCTTCAATGGCGGTATTGATGAACCTCAACCTCACGAAACCCGTGTTCTTGTTGCTTCACCAAAAGTTGCAACTTACGATATGCAACCTGAAATGAGTGCTTACGAAGTTTGTGACAATGTATTGAAGGCAGTAAACGACCCTAAATATCAATTCATTTTGGTTAACTTTGCAAACCCTGATATGGTTGGTCATACTGGCGTTATTGAAGCGGCTACAAAGGCTTGTAAAGTTGTTGACGAATGTGTCGGTAAAATTGCTGATGCTTGTAAAGAACACGGTATTACAATGTTGTTGACGGCTGATCACGGTAACTCGGAAGTTATGGTGGATGAATCAACAGGCAAACCTCAAACCGCACATACAACAAATGAAGTTCCGTTTGTCTTGATTAACGGTCCTAAAGATGCCGAATTAAGACCGACAGGTGCATTGTGTGATGTTGCTCCGACAGTGTTGCAACTTCTTGATATCAAGCAACCTGAGGAAATGACAGGTAAATCATTAATTAAATAAATATACAAAGGCGGGTAGATTTTTTAATCTATCCGCTTATTAAATTTATCACCCGAACAAATTTTATAAAGGTAAAAATATGAGTAACAAAATAGAAGATTTAAACATTGATTTTTCGTTCAAAAAGAACAACGTGGATGAGTTATTTTTTAACTTGAGTGAAAATCCGGAACACTTCAAAAATAAAGATTTTCGTTATACGTTGAGTATGATATATCAAATTATTGAGGACGAATTTGCGGGAGTATTTCTGAGTCCTAATGCTCCGACCCGTAACACAAATTTCTATTTGATAAATAAACCTTCTAAATTGTCTTATAAAAACAATTTGTCATTTTTTGTTACTCCTACAAACAATTTTCAATATTATTTGAAATCCAAAGGGTCATTGTTCAGGTTTAAGTCAGAAGTTTTCAAGGATAAAGTCGGTTACTTTATGGCTTGGGACGTGATTATGGACTATTTCGGCGGATTTGGTAATATTGTGGATTTGGCGGATTTGTCACCAACTTTTATTTATTTGAATAAATTGACATATTTCGTTATGAAATTGATTGAAAAATTGTATTTCATTCCGACTGTTAAACGCTACGGACAAATGTTCAGAATTGTTTACGAACCGATTATTAACAATTCAAAAATGGCAAGAATTATCAACCAATTTGAAGAATGTATGCCTGAAGATTTGTTTATTGACGGTGAAATTCCGAAAAATTTTGTCTATGAATTTATTTATACCTATTTGAATTATGTAATTTATAAATTCTTGGGTATAAAAATGTACAGATTTAAGGACGTAAAATCAGGTCAGTATATGTTGAAAGACTTGGAACAAAAAGCGGTTCTTAAAGGAAAAGATTATGCCGAGAGTTTTGCTCAATGGTTTGATGAATTGTACTTGGGCAAATATGACGTTATTCCGTTCTTCAAGATTGAAAATGCTCCTGATGATATGTTCAGATTGAAGGTTTATATCAAGAACAGAAAAACGGATGAAAGCGTTTTGATTGACAGTTTATACACGGAAGACGAAGTGTTTGGAGCAAAGGCTTCTGATATTTCAAGAATTGTCGAAAAACAATTAAATTACGCACTTCGTTATATGCCTGAACTTGAACAGGTGTTTGAAGATGAAGACAAATTATACTTGGATTTGAACTTGAATGAGGTTTATAAAATCATTACTCAAACTACTTATTACCTGCAAAAGGCTCAAATTGAAGTTATCTTGCCTGAAGAATTGCAAAATATTGTTATTCCGAGAGCTTCTATCAATGCGAAGGTTAAAGAATCACGTTCTGAAGACTTGGCAAATCTTATCAATAACAATACGTCCGCTTCAAAGG
>CAVKDD010000220.1:0-3432 GCA_963654845.1 Acutalibacteraceae bacterium
AAATCACTTTTCGCCTGCTCAAAGGATTTTTTAAGCCTTTCAGAATGACGAACCACTTGGTAGGCTACCCAAGTAGTCATTCTGAACTGAGTAGAAAAGTTAAAAATTCATGCTAAATTATGTTCCCCACATGCGGGGAAACCGAAATCTATGATTTCGAAGGGGGGGGAAAATAATCAAAATAAAACAACGCTTAAAGTCCCAAAACCCTTATTATACTTTGACATGAAGAGCCCCTGAAACACCGAGTAGGGACAGAAAATTACGTTTCGAGTTTCTCTCAACTCATTTTCTAGTCAGTTCAGGGTGACTTTTTTGATTGAGTATCCGCTTTATGTTCAGAAGTACAAAATATTGCTAGGCTCACAAAAATGTCATTCCGGACAGCACGAACGGTAGTGAGTGCGTGCTTCGGAATCTGTTTTCAAAACCGCCTTACACTCTTGCACGTCTGATTTTTGAGAAGCCTGCAACTCTGTTATTTGATTGTGCGGTCATTTGTACACCTTGTTGTTGCTGATTTCCGCCAAGTTGAGCACCTGCTTGTTGCAAGAAGCTACCGAATTGCATTGCGGTTTGCATTTTTTCACCAAAGGTTGCTTTTCCTGCACTTGCGGTTACATTTGATTGAGTTTGAGCAAGTGTTGAACCTGCTTTTTCGCTATATTTAGCAGCATTGTCAGACAATTTAGAAGCCGCATTTTCTGCTTTTGCTAATTTTGCACCTGAATATTTACCAGCATCAATTTTAGCATTTAACTTGTTATTTGCCTTTTGAGAAGCATTTGCTACTTCTTGGTCAACACCTTTGAAACCGTTTGAAATTTCTTTTGTGCCTTTAGCAGCTGACACACCTGACATAACAGCAGCACCTGCAGAAGTCAAAGCCCCAGAAATATTGCCTTGTGCTGTATAAACGGCTGTTTTGGTAACGTTTGCTGCACATTTGCCGTATTGACCGACAGTTTCAACAGTGATACCGACTTTTTCAACACTTCCACCTGAATTTTGCAAGGCAATACCTGCTGCGTGAGTCGGAAGATAAGCGGCCATTGCCGTACCGGCAACAATCATACCTTTGCCGACATATTGAGTAGTTTGACCTGCCATTACGGTATAACCTGCGATTTCATCAGCCTTGTTTGCAATATCTAAAACTTTGTTTGATTCTGTTTGTTGAGCAGTTACTGCTTTTTGGTTTGCAACTGCTGTTTTTTGGTAAGTTTTTGCGGTTCTTGACAAAGTTCTTACTTTTTTATTTGTTGAAACTTGAATTTTCTTCAAACTTGTTTGAGAAGTTTGCATATCAGATTGAGTTGAACCCAATCTTGAAGAAGCTGAAGATAATTTGGTTTGTGCTTCGGTTCTTTCTTCTTCTGTTGCATTTTCATTTGATAAAATTGTATTTTGTTGTTCTGCTTCAGTTTGAGCCTGTTCAACTTCTGCAGATAATTTTTCAAGTTTAACGGCAGCCTTTTGCATGTCTTGTTGAGAAGTCTTAACAGCTTTTTCTTCCGCTTTCATTTGTTTCTGAAATTTCTTGTCATCGGTTTTCATCTTTTTGTCAAGAGATTTCATTTCAGAAGCAGATTTATTCATTTCAGTAGTACCTGCTTCTGCTTTTGCCGTTGCTGCTTTTGAATCGTTTGCATTTCCTGTTGCATCGGATTTTGCTTCTTCACCTGCTGCAGCATCCATTTTTTGTTCAGATTTTTTTGTTCCGTCAGCATTTTGAGTTTCGTTGTTATCGTTAGAAACATTTGAAGCACGTTTGCTGATTTCAGATTTTACTCTGTTTAATTTTTTATCAGCAGAATTTTGCAAATATCTTGGAACATCTGAATCTTTCATTTCTGTTAATTGATGTTTCAAATCATCCAATTCACTTGCTGAGCATGAAGTCAAATTATCAAAATCAATATTGCTGATATCAATTCTTTTTGCTTTGTCGTCAGTTTTTTGTTCTGCTCTGTCAGTTTTTTGAGAAGAACCTGTTTTAGAAGCTTGGTCAACTGATTTTGCTGTATTTGCTTTCAACAAAGATTCAGAAGCTGAAGTTTGTCTTGTTGAAGCAGTTTTGTTTGATGAAGTAGTTTCAAAATTACCGCTGACTTGGTTTGCATTAGCTTTAAAAATTGACCCGTTCATAGTCATGTGAGCAGGAACTTTTGAAGATAAACCGGACTTTTGAGCCTGACCATTCTTCATGGTCTTCAAAAGCTTTTGTATATCAATATTTGAATTTACGCCGTTTATACTCACTTTTTAAAGCTCTCCAAATTTTAAACTCTCTTATATATATAAAAAATTTTGGAAGTGCCGAATTTCAGAAGTGTTTAAATTGTTTACATTTAGTTACAATTAGAAAAAATAAGGTTAAAATATTGATATAATTTTATATTTTTGATAAAATTGAGGAGTAAAAGAGATTAGGGAGAACTTTACTATGGATTTAATGAAAGGTAAAAAAGGGGTAATTTTCGGAGTTTCTAACACTCACGGGATTGCTTACGGAATAGCAAAACAATTACACGATGCAGGTGCTGAAATCGCTTTCACATACGCAGGCGAACCGATGGAAAAAAGAGTTCGTCCGATTGCCGAAAGTATGGGTGCTAAAGTAATCATGAGTTGTGACGTAACTAAAGAAGACGAAGTTAAAGCAGTTTTTGAAGAATGCGAAAAAGTTTACGGAAAATTAGACTTCGTAGTTCACGCAGTTGCTTTTGCTAAAAAAGAAGACTTAATGGGCAGATTTATTGAAACTTCACCTGACGGTTGGAATACAGCACTTGGCGTTAGTGCATATTCACTTGTTACAATTTGCCGTCACGCTGAACCTGTTATGAACGAAGGCGGTTCAATTTTCGCTTTGACATATCTTGGTTCAATCCTTTCTGTTCCAAGTTACAACGTAATGGGTGTTGCTAAAGCCGCATTAGAATCAGCAATGAGATTTTTGGCAGTTGATTTGGGTACAAAAGGTATCCGTGTTAACTGTATTTCTGCAGGTCCTGTTAAAACTCTTGCTTCAATGGGGATCAGCGGATTTTCAAAAATGCTTAAAGCCGCAGCTGCTCGTTCACCGTTAAAAAGAAACGTTGCATTGGAAGAAGTTGGTAATGCAGGTTTGTACTTGGCTTCTGATTTGTCAAAAGGTACAACAGGCGAAGTTATCTATGTAGATTGCGGTTGCCACTCTGCTTATGCTTCATCTGAAGAAATGGACATTTTGGCAAACAATATTGAATAATTTTAGAATTATTTATAAATTAGAAAACGGAGAGTTTTTGCTCTCCGTTTTTTGTTTAATTGAACAAATTTTTTCCTCCCCTTCAAAATCAAAGATTTTGGTTCCAGCCATATGGCATACAGTCTCACACAATTCGCTTCGCTCATTGGTTCGAACTAGCACTGCCAGCGGGGAACATT
>CAVKDD010000221.1:0-3404 GCA_963654845.1 Acutalibacteraceae bacterium
AAATAGTTTGGAGTATTCTTTATTTCATTATAAGAAGGATTGTTTGCCGAAATTTTGAATAATTGGTAAGGAACTTTTTTAGTTTCACCCAAAACCTCATCCGATAATCTTGTGATTTCCCCCTTAATACTTGTAGGTTCAATAATACAATATCTTGTTTTAGCCTCAGGACCCGCACCTTGCGGACAACTTTCAACAACATAACTTAATTCTGATTCTTTAAGTTTCAATTTTTTGGCAACTGCCGCCAAATCTTCGCCATATTCTGCACTATAGAAGTTTTTTGCAGGCATTTCATCCGGTAACGGTTGTCCCGCAGGATATTCACTTTCCCTGTGAATTAAAAATTTATGACCACCTTTTTGGTTGTTATGATTCCAAATAGGCATGAAACTTCTTGCATCAACATTTTCATGTTTAATTAAGCTATCAGGAAGCTCCTGACCTACTACGGCTTCACCCCCCTGAAATGCCTCAGGAAGTCCCAAACCTTTATGTTCAGGAGTAAGCGATGCCACCTGATTCAAATTTTTTACTCCGCCCTGAAATGCAATATTTGCAGGTGCTTGAGCCTTTACTACTCTTTTTTTGTTGTTTTGTACGCTATTTAATCCGTAATTTCCCCTTACAATGTCAACTCGCATAGACCACCTAACTCTTTCACTTTATCTCACTAATGTTATAAAACACCTAAAAAAAAAATTTAATACCTAAATAAGAAAACGTTAAGAAAATGTTACATAGTCGCAAGGACTATGTAACATTCTGATAATTTATACAGAAGGTGTTGTTTCTTCAGAAACTTCAGCTTCTTTGTCTTTCTTTGCTCTTTTCTTGGCTTTATCAAAAGTAATTTTGCCGTCTTGCATAGTTACTTTGATAGTATCACCCGGACCGTATTTGCCTGAAAGAATTTCTTCTGCCAAACTGTCTTCCATTTTGCGTTGAATCAATCTACGCAACGGTCTTGCACCGTAGGCTTCGGAATATCCGCTTTCTGCCAAATGATCCTTAACTTCATCTGAAACTTCAATATTCAATTCTTTTTCAGCCAAACGTTTGAATAAGTCTTTCAACATTAAGTCAACAATTTGTCTGATTTCTTCCTTAGACAAGTGAGCGAATACGATTGTTTCATCAATTCTGTTAAGAAATTCAGGTCTGAACGCCTTTTTCATTTCTTCGGCAACAGTATCTTTAAGTTTTTCATACTTACTCTTAGACTCATCTTCGGCAGTTGTGAAGCCAAGTTTTGAAGTATTTGTAATCATACTTGCACCAACGTTAGACGTCATGATGATAACAGTATTTTTGAAACTGATATGACGACCTTTAGAGTCTGTCAAACGTCCGTCATCAAGGATTTGAAGCATGATATTGAATACATCAGGGTGAGCTTTTTCGATTTCATCGAACAATACGACAGAATAAGGTTTCTTTCTAACCAATTCCGACAAGTGTCCGCCGTCATCATAGCCAACGTATCCCGGAGGTGAACCGATAAGTTTTGCGGTAGAATGTTTTTCCATAAATTCGGACATATCTACTCTTATCATGTTATCTTCAGAACCAAACATCGCTTCTGCCAACGCTTTTGCCAATTCGGTTTTACCAACACCTGTAGGACCACAGAAGATAAAACTACCGATTGGTCTGTTTGGTGATTTCAAACCTACTCTTGCACGTCTGATTGCCTTTGAAATAGCAACGATAGCATCATGCTGACCGATTACACGTTTGTGAAGAGTATCTTCAAGTTTCAACAATCTTTCACTTTCGCCTTCGGTTAACTTGGTAACAGGAACGCCTGTCATCATTGCGATTACTTCCGCAACATTTTCAGCCGTAACGGTTGCCTTGTTTGCTTCGTTTTCGTTACGCCATTTTTCCGAAACTTCACGAATTCTGTCTTTCAATTCCGCTTCATCATCACGAAGTTGAGAGGCTGTTTCAAATTCTTTGTTTCTGATAGCATCTTCTTTTTCTTTAATCAAAGATTTTAATTGTTTTTCAAGCTCTTTGCCTTCAGGGCACATATTAGAAACTTTTAGTCTAACCTTAGAACTTGCTTCATCAATTACGTCAATCGCTTTGTCAGGCAAAAATCTGTCATTAACATATTTGCTGGACAATTTAACTGCCGCCACGATTGCTTCATCTGAGATAATCAATCTGTGGTGTTCTTCGTATTTCGGTTTCAAACCTTTGATAATTTCGATTGATTCTTCGATTGAAGGTTCATCAATTTGAACAGGTTGGAAACGTCTTTCTAACGCAGAATCTTTTTCGATGTACTTTCTGTATTCATCAGAAGTTGTAGCACCGATAACTTGGATTTCACCTCTTGATAATGCAGGTTTCAAGATGTTTGCGGCATCTATCGCACCTTCAGCGGCACCCGCACCAATCAAAGTGTGCATTTCATCAATTACCAAGATAATATTTCCTGCTTGACGAATTTCATCCATAATCTTTTTAAGACGTTCTTCAAATTCACCACGATATTTAGTACCTGCAACAAGTAAACCCATGTCTAATTGGATAACTTTTTTACCGTCCAAAATATCAGGAACTTCCGCATTCACGATACGGATAGCAAGACCTTCCGCAACAGCGGTTTTACCAACACCCGGTTCACCTAGTAATACAGGGTTGTTTTTGGTTCTTCTTGCCAAAATTTGAATTACACGTTCAATTTCTTTTTCTCTACCGACAACAGGGTCAAGTCTTAATTCTTGAGCAGCCAAAGTCAAATCTCTGCCAAATTCATCAAGACTAGGGGTTTTTGTTTTTCCGCCTGAAGTTGATGAACTTGAACCTGTAGAAGAGGTTGAACCTGAAGTTGTGGTTTTTGATTCGCCCAACATCTTAACAACATTACTTCTGACTTTGTTCAAATCTACACCCAAGTTTTCCAAAACTCTTGCGGCAACGCCTTCACCCTCACGGATTAAGCCTAACAACAAGTGTTCTGTTCCGATGTAATTATGACCTAATTGTCTTGCTTCATCCCAAGATAATTCAAGAACTCTTTTAGCACGAGGGGTGAACGGAATTTCTACCGCCACGAACCCTGAACCGCGACCGATAATCTTTTCAACTTCGGTTCTTGCATCCTTGAGGTTAACGCCCATAGACTTAAGGGTTTTTGCGGCAACACCCGTACCTTCACCGATTAAACCGAGAAGTACCTGTTCCGTGCCGACAAAGTTATGCCCTAATCTGCGAGCCTCTTCTTGAGCGAGCATAATAACTTTTATAGCTTTTTCTGTAAAACGTTCGAACATTATTTTACTCCTATCTCTCCTTATGTAAAAATTATACACAAAATATAAAAAAGTTTCAATATGTAAATAGGGCTTAATATACTAAAGAAGTAGCAGAAGAGATGACAGTTTCTTAAG
>CAVKDD010000222.1:0-3395 GCA_963654845.1 Acutalibacteraceae bacterium
ATCATGCAGAAACCGCTTTGGCTAAGGCTGTTTCAACGCTTAATCAGGTTTTGAAGACTTCGGAGCAGGAAAACGGTAACATTTCGGCTCTTGATACGAATAAAATTACTCAACTACAGTTCATAAATCAGTTTATCAAGCCGTATATGAAGGTTTCAGAACTTTGTAATCCGATTACGCAATGCGGTTATACTTCCGCAACTCCTTGGAAATATTTTAACGGGCGTGATGCGGGCTCGTACGGAAATCCTAATCATGGCGGTAGAATTCCGTTTTTGGGTGCTGACGGAATTTTGTATGCGGTTTCGTTTTTCTCCGATGATAGCGGAGCACAATCGGGTGATAATAATAATGTTATTATCATTGATATAAACGGAGCACAACCGCCGAATATTTTTGGTAAAGATGTTTTCTTTTTGTATAGAAGGACGGATGTTGATGAAATTACGACTTACGGATACGACAAGTCGGATGAAGAAGTTAAGCAAAATTGTTCTGAAAACGGAACAGGATTTTATTGTTCAACGCTAATTGCTCGTAACGGTTGGAAAATTCCTCGCTCGTACAAATTCTAAACTAGGCTCTCGGGTGAGTTTCGTTGTAAACTTCTTTCATGTGTTGCATTGAGATGTGGGTGTAAATTTGAGTATTTGAAATACTTGCGTGTCCCAAAAGCTCTTGCACAACTCTCAAATCCGCACCGTTTTCTATCAAATGGGTTGCGAAGCTGTGGCGGAACATGTGCGGGGTGACTTTTTTCGGAAGTTCGATTTTTTCAACAATGTCATTTATTACGTTTCGTACCATTTTTGATTGAAGTCTGTAGCCTGTTTTGTTGATAAAAACGGGGCTATCATCTTGGATTGGCGGAATCGGATAGCCTTTTGCAACAAGCGGACGTGCAACCTCTATGTAGCCTTGCAAATATCTTTTGGCACGGTCTGTAATCAGGATAATTCTTTCTTTTGCACCTTTACCAAAGACAGTAATTTCGTTATTTTCAAGGTTAAGATTGCCGAAATTCAGCCCGCTGAGTTCTGAAATACGCATTCCGCTCGCCCAAAGAAGTTCCAAAATTGCACGATTTCTGTAACCTGCGGGGGTATCGATATTCACGTTGTTCAAAATCTGTTCGACCTCATCTGTTGTGAGGAATTTTGGCAACGATTTCGGTCGTTTGGGGGAAATTAAATTTTCGGCGGGATTATTTTCTATTTTTTGCTCTCTATGCAAGTATTTATAAAAGGTTCGCAGGGAAGCTATCTTTCTTGCGACAGTCGTTTTTTGGTAATTATAAACTTGCATAAAATGCAAATACTCACGAATTTTTGCAAAATTTATATGCTCACATTCTTCCTCGCCAAGCCATATCAAAAAGGCTAGGATGTCCGAATAGTAGGCTTTTGCCGTGTGTTGCGAAAAATTCTTTTCCACCAATATGTAAGATTTGAAATCTTCTAAGTCCTGTTTAGATTTTGCGTTTAATACCATACAAATACCTTATTGCTTTTTTATAATAAGTATTATACAATATTTTCAGAATATAGAATAGTTATTAAGCAAAAGTGGGTGAAAACATGAATTGTAAAAAAGTTTTAATAATGTCATTGATTGCGACATCTTGTATTCTTTCTGCCCCTAATGATTCTACAGCCCAAACTTTGAAGGTCGGCGTGTCTGTATCAAAAAGTTATGTGGATATCAGCCGTATGATTGAATACAACAATTATGAAGATGCTGATCAACGCTTAAAAGAGATTTTGTCAAAAAATCCTAACGATATTGATGCGAAATCGTTACAATTAATTTCGCAAGCAAAACAATATAAATTGGCTCCGGCTCAATCTGAGTTAGACAGATTGTTAAAAACTTATCCTAACAAACCGGAACTTCACTATGCACAAGGTATGGTTTACTTGATGCGTGAAACGTCTTCAGACGTTGAGTACATCAAAAATATTCGTAACTTGTCAAATGCGGCAATAAAAGAGTTTATGAAGGCAGTTGAACTTGACCCTACATATTTCCAAGCATACAATGCAATGGGTGTTGCAACTTTGAAATTGGGCAACAAAAAAGATGCACAAGACTTGTTCAAAATGTCTTTGAAACACAACCCGAATTACGCTCCTGCGTACGACAACTTGGGTAACGTTTCTATGCTTGACGGTGATTTGGATCAAGCGGAAAAATATTATTTACAATCAATCAAATGTAACTCACACAACCCGACTTCAATGTACCACATGGGACAGGTTGAAGCTCGCAGAGGTGATTATACAAAAGCATTGACTTGGTTGAACCACTCCTTACATATCAACCCTAATTCATCTCCGGGGTGGAACTTGCAAGGTGAATTGTACTTGAAACAAGGTAACCAAGCGGCAGCAATTAATTCTTTCAAAAAAGCGATTTATGTAAAACCTGAAAACTCTCGTCCGTATATCAACCTTGCAGGTGTATATGAAAGACGTGCAGACCATGAATTTGCAATGGAAGAATTGAAAACCGCAATTATCTTAAATCCTAACTACAAAGAAGGTATTTTAAGAGTTGCGAATATGTCTTTGGAAACTAAGAAATATCAACAAGCTTTGGAATACTATTCAAGATTGTTGGGGGATACAACTTATAACAACACTGCTATTATCGGTTTGGCTAATACTTACTATGAAATGGCTAAAGATACCGCAGATAGCCGTGATTACACTACAAATAAAGACGTTTACTTGGCTTATGACTATGTAAACGAAGCAATCCAAAGAACTCCAAACGATTTGAAACTTCACTTGGCAAAAATTAAATTGGGTAAAATTACCCACCAGATGGAGTTAACAAACGACAACTTGAATTATATTATTCAAGCAGCAAGCAACAGTTTGATGGATACGGTTATCAAGGGTGAAGCTTATCTTTCTTTGGGTAGAGAAAGAGATGCGGTTTATACATTTGAAAACGCTATCAATTTTGCTAACACTATTGATGATGAGTTGTATTTGTCAGAAATTCTTGTTCAACATAAACAATTCAGAACAGCAAGAAAAGCTTTGCAAAAAGTTTTGATGGCTGATTCAACAAACAGAATTGCCTTGAACGGTCTTCACTATATCGACTTGTGCGAAATGAAATCAAACGAATTCTTTGAAATCGCATTACGTCAATACAAAGAAGGCAATTACGCATCAGCGATTGAATATTGTAATAGAGCAATCGACTTCTATCACAATGCACCGTCTATTGCTAAGTTGAAGGCTCAATCTTACGAAGCGGAAGGTAACTATCAAGGTGCGGTTAAATATTACACTCAATACTTGGCACTTGCACCGAATGCTTCCGATAAAGATGCGGTTGTTCAAAGAATCAACGTATTTAGACAAAGATTATAATTTATAATC
>CAVKDD010000223.1:0-3391 GCA_963654845.1 Acutalibacteraceae bacterium
TTCTTGCAGTTCGCAAAATTGAATTTAGTTCTTCGTCACTCAATTCGGGAGTATTGCGAAACGAGAGTGCAAAACCCTTCTTATCCACGATAAAATAAGAAATTACAAGAATTGCCCATAATAAAGTGCCTTGAAACAGTGACAAGGTCGGAAACATGTACGCTTCTGCCAAATATTTGTTCCACAAAGACATTCCAACATATCCCGGAAAAAGAACAAATCCGGCAAATGCACAAACACAAACGATTCCTGCCGTAATCAAGCCTTTTATACCATCAATTTGAACTATTTTCATAATTGCTACTAATCCTTTTTTAATCTACTTTATCATTTCAAGAAAATCATTTTCTGTCAATATTATAACACCTAAATTTTGAGCTTTGTCCAATTTTGAACCCGCATTTTCTCCCGCCAAAACATAAGAAGTTTTCTTAGATACGGAAGAGGACGTTTTGCCCCCGTGAGATTTAATAATTTCTGAAGCCTCATCTCGGGTCATTGTGGCTAGAGTTCCCGTCAAAACAAAGGTTTTTCCTGCAAGTTTATCAGTTTTCACTTTAACTTCGGCTTGCGGATTTATACCAAGATTTATGAGTTCCTCAACCATTTTCAACCCGTCTTCACTATGGAAAAAGTCAAAAACGGATTTGGCAATAATATCGCCAATGCCGTCAATATTGCACAAGTCTTCAAAAGTTGCATTTTTTAAAGTCTCAAAAGAAGGAAAAACTCCGACTAAAATTTCGGCCGTTTCCTTACCCACATGCCTGATACCAAGTGCAGTCAAAACACGATTTAGTGGGCGTTTTCGACTTTCTTGGATTGAAGAATAAATATTATTTGCGGATTTTTCTTTGACTAAATCCAAAGTCAATAAATCCTCTAAAGTCAGTCTGTATAAGTCAATCGGCGAAGATATCAACTGTTTTGAATACAACTGAGCAATCAAAGAAGGACCGACAAAATCAATATCCATCGCTTCCTTACTTGCCCAATATTCTATTTTTGCACGCATAACCTGCGGACAATTTTTGTTGGAACAGTATAAACCAACTTCCCCTTCTCGCTCTATCAGCGGTGAATTGCAGGCAGGACAAGTCTTTGGAGCCTGATATTCAGGCAAATCTTCGTGATTTGTTGCCGTTCTTATAACTTTTACAACTTTTGGAATAATCTCAGCAGCTTTTTTAATCAAAACGGTATCACCGATTCTCACATCAAGACGTTTAATTTCGTCAAAATTGTGCAAACTTGCACGAGAAACAACACTTCCAGCTAATGACACAGGTTCTAAAACTGCAACGGGAGTAACTACGCCCGATTTTCCCGTGTTTAATTCAATATCAAGAAGTTTTGTTGCAACTTCTTCAGGCGGGAACTTAAACGCCGTAGCCCATTTTGGAGCTCTTGCGGTAAAGCCCAAATCCTTTTGTATTGCAAGATTATTAACCTTAATAACCACCCCGTCCGTTGCATAATTTAATTCAAAACGTTTTGTTGCCCACTCGTTGCAATAGTCAATCGCACCTTGAATATTTTTCACAAGTCGGATATTCGGATTAACCTTAAACCCTAGTTCTATAAGCCTTTGCATACCGTCATAGTGAGTTTTTATGCTTTTATCGTCAGAATCTTCAAAAATTCCTGTGTATGTGAACATCGACAAATCACGTTTTGCGGTAATCGTACTGTCTAACTGCCTTAATGAACCGCTTGCAGCGTTTCGAGGATTAGCAAAAACTTTTTCACCTTTTTCTAACGCTTCGGCGTTCAACTTTTCAAACGAAGTTTTCGGCATATAAATTTCACCACGCACCTCAAGATTTTTAGGCTCAAAAAGTTTCAACGGAACAGCCTTGATAGTTTTAAGATTTTGAGTAATATTTTCACCCGTCACCCCGTCACCACGAGTAACGCCGAGGGTAAAAAGTCCGTCAACATAGGTCAAAGCAATCGCCAAACCATCAATTTTAAGTTCACAAACGAGTTCCAATTCCTGATTATACTCTTTGCAAACCCGCTCATACCAAGTTCGGAGCTCTTCTGCATTATAAGTATTATCCAAACTGTAAAGTCTGTACTTATGCTTGTGCGGAAAAAATTTCTCACTAATAGAACCGACACGCATCGTAGGGCTATCGGGAGTTTTCAAACTCGGATATTCAGCCTCAAGCTCTTTTAATTCGGCAAAAAGTTTGTCATACTCAAAGTCGCTCAAATACGGATTTTCTTCGACATAATAACTGTGATTACTCTTGTTAATCTCGTCTTTTAGAAATTGAACACGCTTTTCTATACTGCCAGTTGCCTGTTCCTTCCCGTTAACTGAGGAAGCACCCAAATTCAAACTTAACTGTCCATTATTTTCCATAGGTCAAATTTACCCCATAATCATAAGTAATTCACGGATAACTTTTGTTGCAACGGCGGTTGAAGCCCCGCTTGCATCATAATCGGGAGCAAGTTCAACAACATCTGCCCCAACAATATTGAAATCTTTTAAATATTTGAACCAGCCCGCAAGTTCATTGAACGACATTCCGCCGACTTCAGGAGTTCCAGTCCCCGGCATGATTGAGGTGTCAAGACAATCCAAATCCACCGTTACAAAAATCGGTTTGCCTTTCAGGCTGTCAATATCAGAATATTTATGACACAAAGTGTTGTGCTTTTGCATAAATTCCCATTCTTCCTTCATTCCAGAACGAATACCGATTTGCTTGATATTTTCAGGCTTAACGAACTTGGAAATTTGGCGAATTACCGCACTGTGTGACATTTCTTCACCCAAATACTCTTCCCTAAGGTCTGTGTGTGCATCAAAATGAACAACCGCCAAATCCTTGTAGTGTTCAAATACCGCCTTAACCTCAGGCAATGTCACAAGGTGTTCCCCGCCGATACCAAAAACCTTTTTGCCGTCATTATAAATATCTGTGACATTTTGCTCAATAATATCAAGAGTTTTGTAAGTGTTTCCGAGCGGGAACTCCAAATCCCCCGCATCATGGAAATTCACATCTGCCAACTCTTTGTCAAAAATCGGCGAATACTCCTCTAACCCCCAACTTGCAAGCCTGATTTGCTCAGGTGCAAAACGAGAGCCTGAACGATATGAAACAGTCCCGTCAAACGGAAGCCCCAGCATTACAATATTTGATGAAGCATAATCAGGATTTTGAGCCATCCAACTTCTATCTAAAAATGGTCCTCTTAACATTATTTTCCCCTTCTATTAAATATCCCTTAATAAGATTATTTTACTATAAAAATAACAAGTTTTTAGTCCTTATGAAAAGATTAAATTTCAACGTTTTCGTCATTCTGAAAGGCTTGAAAAATCCTTTGAGTTCACGAAAAGTGATTTTTAGCCTATTCAGAATCTGTTAAA
>CAVKDD010000224.1:0-3388 GCA_963654845.1 Acutalibacteraceae bacterium
TATCAGTTTGGTTATTCCCCCGAATTTATAAATTATTATCACCAAGAACTAAATACAGGGTTTTCGCCCGTCCAAAACGGCAAGGATATTCCAAAATACTCAAGACCGCTTTATATAAGAGATAAAAACAATCCGAAAATCCTGTATCCGTATTCTGAAAGCCTCGAAGCTTCGTATTATAAAAAGTAAAAGTTTATTTTTTGCCCATTAGCTCAACTTTTAAATCAATTTCAGCGAGTTCATCTTCAGATAAATCTAAACTGTCTTTAAAATCAGACCAATTAGTGCTATGTTTAATATTTTTGTTATTCATAATTCGTTATTATAACTAATTAGTTATAATATTTCAAGGTTATAGTTAAGATTCTTTACTTCACATAAACTCTATCGAGCAATTTTATTTCAAAGACACTGCCTGCGGGTAGGTTTAGGTTACCGCCTTTTGTTGTTAGTGCCGTGATGGGTGATAGTGCGGTGCACCCTGCATAACCGACAAAGCCGACAAGTGTCGGGAGTGGTGAAAGGATTACCAATATCGGATTATCTGACATTTTTGAGGAGACTCTTCTTGTCTTTTTATAGAAATTTTCGCCCTTATCAATTTGTTTGCCGATTCCTGCGAGATATTGGCGTTGACCTTTTATATTATTGAAAAATATTTTTTTCGCTTTTGCTTTTGTTATTTTTCCTCGAACCTGATAGGTCGTTCCGTTGTACGTCATTGAGGTAATTTTAAGAACTACCAATGCTCCGTTGCCTGTGCCTTGTGCTCCGTGAGAATTTACGATTTCTCCGTAGAATTTTGTCCCTGCAGGAATTGTCACCTCTTTTTTATAAATATTTTCAGTAGTTGTGAAGGAAACTTTTGTTCCTTTTCTTGAATATCCTGAGATTGCCTGATTAGATTTTGCGGTAAAAGTTGTCCATTGCGGAATTTTCTTTGTGTAAACATTGTCCGCTTTGGTAATTACCATTGGGGTCGGTGAATAGTCAAGAGTGGCACTCGGAAGGGTTTTGGAAGTGTTATTTTTTGTGGATTGTTTTTGAGATTGGTTGATGTTGTTGTTTAGGACGTCTTGTTCTAATTTCCTCGTGTCATATTGTTTTTTGATAGTCTCGTCAACAGACATGTCAAGGTCGAATGCCAAAACCGGCATTGCGGAAATCGTTAATATTAGCAGGTTTATTAAAATCTTTTTCAACATAAGTTTAATTTAAAATTTGTGATAAAAATTCGGATACTCTTGTAACGTTTAGTTAATTACAAGAGTATCAAAAGCGGGTTATTTTATTATTTTAACATTTCGTTAATTGCTTTAGCGGCTTTTTTGCCTGCACCCATTGCGTAAATAGCGTTAGAAGCACCGACAGGAGCAACATCACCGCCTGCGAATACGCAAGGAATATTCGTTGCTCTTGAATCAGGGTCAACTTGAATGTAACCTTTTGCATCCGTTGCAATGTCTAAACCTTCTGATTCCGCAGAACGTTGAATAATCGGGTTAGGACCCGTTCCGAGTGCTACAATTACGGTGTCAACATCTTCTACTACAAATTTTCCTGTTCCGACAGGTCTTCTTCTGCCTGAAGCGTCAGGTTCACCAAGTTCCATAATTTCAAACTTCATGCCTGCAACATATCCGTCTTTGTCTAAAATTTCAACAGGTGCGTGTAAGAATTTGAATTGTACGCCTTCTTCTTTTGCGTGTCTGATTTCTTCAAGTCTTGCAGGAAGTTCTTTTTCTGTTCTTCTGTAACAAATTGAAACTTCTTCAAACCCTACACGAACTGCGGTTCTGGCAGCATCCATTGCAACGTTACCCCCACCGATTACGGCAACTTTTTTACCGACTTTTAACGGAGTTACACAATCGTTTCTGCCTGCACCCATAAGGTTTACACGGGTTAGAAATTCGTTTGCGGAGAAGACACAGTTTAGGTTTTCACCTTTTATACCCATCATTTTCGGTAAACCTGCACCCGAGCAAATGAAAATCGCATCAAATCCGTCATCTTCAAGTTGTTTTAGGGTAATTGATTTACCTACGATAACGTTTGTGTGGAAGACAACGCCCATAGCTTTAAGGTTTTCGATTTCTCGGTCTAAAATTGTTCTCGGTAATCTGAAAGGCGGAATGCCGTAACGAAGAACGCCGCCAAGTTTGTGGAGTGCTTCAAATACCACAACTTCATGACCTGCTTTTCTCAAATCTGCGGCAGCGGTAATTCCTGCACATCCTGAACCTACAATGGCAACTTTTTTGCCTGACGGTTTGATTTCCGTTGTTGCGGCTTTGGTGTTATCGCCGACATAACGTTCTAACGCACCGATAGCAACTGCTTCGCCTTTTATTCCTAAGATACAGTTACCTTCGCATTGTCTTTCCTGCGGGCAAACACGACCGCAAACTGACGGTAACATGCTGGTTTGTCTTATAATTTCACCTGCTTTGTCTAAATTATCTTCTTTTAATGCTGCTATAAATTCAGGTATTTGAATATTTACGGGGCAACCTTGTACACATCTGGGGTTTTTGCAGTGAAGACATCTTGATGCTTCAAGTTTAACCTGTTCTGATGTTAAGTTGCTTTCAACCGGTTCAAAATTAGAACGTCTTTCGATTTTATCCTGTTCTTTTACTCTTTGTCTTTCGATAACCATAATATTATCCCTTCTTATTTTTACGACTTATTATTTATATTTTATTTGCAAAACTCGGTTTGTGCAAGTTGTAACAAATTTCTAAATTCTTTACATATCCTAACAAAGTGTATAATTTTGTGAAAAATATGCTATTATTTGGGTTAAGAGAGTGTGTTATGAGTATAAATTTGTTAATTGCCGTATTGGTAAGTATAGTTGTAGGACTTTTGGTTTGGGCGATTGCTTCGTCATATTTCGGGAAGAAAATTGATGAATTGAAGTCTGAAAATATTTATCTCAAAAGTCAAAATTCGCTTAATCAAAATTTGATGAACGAGTTGAAACTTGATTTTTCAAAGATTGCCAAAGAGGCGATTTTGTCTGAACAGGAAAGCCTGATTTCGCAACATTCAAACGATTTGAAAACGAAGATTGATTTGTTTAAGGCTCAAGAAATTACGCCGATAAATGCTTTACTCAAAGATTTTAAATCAGCGTTGGAGAATTACCAAAAATCGCACAATGCCGATACTCAAGAGGTTAAACAGGCGATAGCGACCGCAGAACGCTATGCAAAGGCTCTAACGACAGACCAAAATTCTCGTGGTGAATTTGGGGAAGATATGTTAGAACAAATTTTGCAATTTGCGAATTTGCAAGAGAATATTCACTATACAAAACAAATGTCTATTGAGGGCGGAAAGCCTGATTTTGTCGTACATTTGCCAAATGACAGGCATGTTG
>CAVKDD010000225.1:0-3387 GCA_963654845.1 Acutalibacteraceae bacterium
ATATTAGATTTATAATATATAATATTACGTTGGATTTTTGAATACGTCTAAAGGACTATTTTATGAGCAGAGTAAAATACTACACAGCACTATTAGCGGCAAAGTCGGCATATTTGGCTATCAAGATGTTAAACAAATCATCAGGAACATCTTTTGTCGGAAAACTTGCACTAAAAATTTGTCCTGATTTTCTAAAATACTGCAAAGAGTACATGAAACAAGGGATAACCGTTGCAGTAACAGGAACAAACGGCAAAACGACCACCTCAGGATTACTTGCTCAAATCCTTGAAACCGATAAGAACAGAGTTTTGCATAACGTCAAAGGTGCAAATATGTTGACAGGAATTGCCAATGTTTTCGCACTGAATATTTCACCGTTTTCAAAACCTTTTGACTATGCGGTTTTGGAATCTGACGAAGCATATTTAACAAAATTATACGATTATTACAAATCGGATTTTCTGTTGGTAACAAACCTTTTCCGTGACCAACTCGACCGATACGGAGAACTAGAAACAACCGCAGGATTTATCAGAAACGCAATAGAAAAAAACGAAAAATTAATTCTGCTGTTAAATGCGGACGACCCGTTGGTTACCAATTTAGGAAAGGACAAAGAAGCCTTTTTCTACGGTTTTGAATCGGTTGAAATATGTTCTGAGGTTCACAATGGTTCTTCAAACGCTCCGACCGAAGTTTTTAACTGTATTTGTTCCGAACCGTTACAGTATGACAAAAGATTTTTCGCTCAAGAAGGACATTATTTCTGCAACAAGTGCGGTTACAAACGTCCCGAACCTGATTTCAAAGGTTATGTAAGAGTTTTCACCGATTATTCGGAATTGACGGTGGAACACGAAGGAAATTGCTACGATTTTAAACTTAATCTTGTCGGACTATACAATGCCTACAATGCACTCGGAGCAATCTCAATGGCACTTTTGGCTGGGGTAGATTACAAGGTAATCAGACAAGCGGTTTCCGAATACAAATCAATTTTCGGACGTGCAGAAAAACGTACAATCAACGGGCATGACACACTTATTCAACTAATCAAAAACCCGACAGGAGCAAGTGAAGTTTTGAAAACCGTTGATTTAGATTCAAATATTATTATCGCAATTAATGATAATTATGCGGACGGGCGTGATATTTCATGGCTTTGGGACAGTGATTTTGAACAATTAAAAGAGGCAAAACACCCGATTATCACCTCAGGAATAAGAGCAAAAGATATGGCAACCCGCCTGAAATATGCAGGAGTTCCGACCGATAAAATAATAATCGAAGAAGATATTAAAAAGGCTATTGAAACAGTCGCAAATTCCGACAAAAACAAAGATAACAAGATTACAATATTGCCGTCATACACGGCTCTGTTAAAGATTAACAAAATGAAATTTTAATAAAAAGGAGTAAAAACATGCTTTTAGGTGTAAATATTGATCACGTTGCAACATTAAGAAACGCAAGAGGCGGAGTTGAACCAAGCCCGATTTTAGCGGCGGAAATCTGCGAAAATAACGGAGCAAGCTCAATAACCACCCACCTTAGAGAAGACCGCCGTCACATTAAAGACGAAGATGTCAGAACTCTTATAAAAACACTAAAGACAAAACTTAACCTTGAAATGGCGGTAACAGACGAAATGCAACAAATTGCACTTGAAATCAAGCCTAATTCGGTTTGTCTTGTACCTGAAAAAAGACAGGAAGTAACAACAGAAGGCGGACTTGACGTGGCAGGACAACTTGAAAAAGTTACAAAATTCGTTAAACCGTTGAAAGAAGCGGGAATTATCGTAAGTTTATTCATTGACCCTGACGAGGCTCAAATCAAGGCTGCTGCTCAAACAGGGGCTCAATTTATTGAACTTCACACAGGTCAATATTCAAACGCTTTTGGTACGGGAAACGAAGAAAAAGAATTTCAAAAACTGCTTAATGCCGCAAAATTGGCTGAAAGTTTAGGTCTAAGAGTGAATGCAGGTCACGGCTTGAATTACGAAAACGTCCACAGAATGCACGAAATTCCGAACTTGTACGAACTAAACATCGGTCACAGCATTATTTCAAGAGCCGTCTTCACGGGCCTTGCCGAAGCAACGGAAAAAATGAGAGATTTAATTAAATAAAGAAAGATTATAAAAATGGAAAAAACACAAGAAGAAATAGTAAAAGAAATGCAACAGGTTGCCGCACAAATGGTACTTGATGACCTTGAAGAAAATCCCGAAATGGCTAACGAATACTTCGATTGCGATTGTTGCGGGAAAGAAAAAAGCCTTGCAGGGTCAATTCAATATGACAAATACCGTTTGTGCAACGATTGCGTATTGTTGGCGGAAACAGGTTTTGCCCTGAAGAAATTTAAAACCATTCAAGATTTGGTGGATGCAATGGAAGATAAAAGACTTGAAGAAGAATGTGCCTTCATCAAAGCGGACGAAGAACGTCAAGCAAAATCCGAAAATAATTAGTTTCCTCTTAAGGAAAGCAAAAATGTAGAAGCAGACTCTAAAATTGAGCCTGCTTTTGTTATTTAAAGAAAGGTTTTAGGGAAATCATTTTATGCGGCTTGCGGAAGTTGAGAAAATGCCGCTTGTTGTTGAGGTTGAGTTGCTACAGTTTGAGTTGCAGGTTGCTGAGTTTGAGCAACTTGTTGCGGCTGTTCGGTTTTCTTGCCGAAAACATTGCTTAGCAAAGAACCGATACCAAAGCCTGCAAGAGCAATGATTGGACAAGTTACAGCCATTTGTTTCCAATTTATGGATTTAAGAACGCTCGGATTTTTGATTGCAGACAACAATTTATCAGCCAAAGGTGCTAAACCGCCGACAATAGCACCGCCTGTTTTCCAAGATATGCCGTTGTCTTGTCCGTTTTCATCTTTTTTAACCAAATAATTGTCCAATTCGCTCAAATTTACATTTTGTTGTTGAGGTTGGTCAGAACCTAACATGGAAATATTTTGAGCATTATTATTTTGTCCAATTTGCGGAGTTTGTTGTGCTTGTGTTTGTTGAGCAGGAACAGTTTGAGCAACCTGTTGTTGCGGGGTAACTGTTTTCACGATTGATTGAGAGTTTGGATCATAAGACAAGGAATTAAAATCTATTCCCGACATCATTATATCGTCTGAAAAATTACTGCTTGATGAAGTTGAAAACAAAGAATTTGAAGCGGTATTCAAACCTAAATTAAACGGGTCGGAACCTGCCCAAATTGAATTAGGATTACTGTTGAATGTTTGTGTTGTTGCAGCCTGAGTTGTTGTTGCGGGAACTGTTGCCGTTGTTGCTGCTACATTAGTGTTTAAATTTACTGCGTCTGTCATACCTATACCTTCCTACAAAATAAATAACTAACCTTAACCTTTAACCAT
>CAVKDD010000226.1:0-3383 GCA_963654845.1 Acutalibacteraceae bacterium
TTGATATTATCATATTTATTTATAAATATCAATGAATTTCAATAAAAAAGAGAACCGTTGGGGCGGTTCTCTCTCTGTAATTTTATAAAATTTTGTGTAAGTTTAGCAAATTCCTTCACGAAGTCTTACTACTGCGGCACCCCAAGTCATGCCTGCTCCAAATCCGCAAAGAATTGCAGTTGAGCCGAGTTTGATTTTTCCTTTTTCAACACCTTCAACCAATGCGATAGGAATTGAGGCCGCTGAAGTGTTACCGTAATATTTGATGTTTGAAATAACTTTTTCATCAGAATATTTCAATCGGCTTTGCAAAGCTTCAATAATTCTTTGGTTTGCTTGGTGTGGAATTAAGTAATCAATGTCTTCCACCTTCATGCCTGAAGCTTCAATACATTCATCAATGTAGTTCGGCAAGGTTGAAACAACGAATTTGTAAACGTCACGACCTGCCATGTGAATTTTTGAATCAACTTCATCGCACGGTTCAACAAGCGGACAATTTTCACCCGGCATATTCATGTAAATATACTGACCGATTTTGCCGTCTGCTCTGACATCAAGTGCCAAAATATCGTCAACTCCGTCTTCTGCTTCGGTTACGACCATTGCACCTGCTCCGTCACCGAACAAAATTGAAGTTCCTCTGTCTTTCCAATCGACAAGTCTTGAATTGTTATCTGCCGCAACAATCAAAATATTTTTGTATAAACCTGTTCCAATCAAGCCTCTTGCAACCTGCAAAGCATAAATAAGCCCTGAGCATGCTGCTGTCATATCAAATGAAGGAACATAATTCGGAATGCCGAGTTCTGCTTGAATATGGCATGCCAAAGCAGGATATAATTGCGGCGGAGCAGAAGCTGCTGCGATTACACAGTCAATATCTTCAGCATTAAAACCTGATTTTGTCAAAGCGTTTTGAGAAGCTTTTACGCCCAAATCAATCGCCGTTTCGTTTCCTGAAACAACTCGTCTTTCTTTTATTCCTGTTCTTGTGTAAATCCATTCATCTGAAGTTTCGTATAATTTTGTCAAATCATCATTTGTGATGACAGTGTCAGGCACACAATAGCCTACACCTGCTATTCTAAGTGGTTTAACATTCTTTTGCATATTTTTCCCTATTTATTAAATTATTTGTTTATGTCTTCTAAAATTTTAGCATTAATATCTTTATTTAGCATTCTCACAGCAACTCTTACGGCATTTTTCATTGCGTAAGCAGAACTGCGACCGTGAGCGATTACGGAAATTCCGTTAACTCCAAGTAAAAGCATTCCGCCGAACGCTTCCCAGTTAGTTCTTTTCAAAATTCTTCTCAAGAAAGGTTTTGCAAGTAATCCGATTATGCAACCGATAATATCAGACTTAAATTCTCTTGAAATCATGTTTAACATCATTGATGCGGTTGCTTCGGTTACTTTTAATGCGATATTTCCCGCAAAACCGTCACAAACAACGACATTACATTTGTTAATGAATAATTCTTTTCCTTCGATATTTCCGACAAAATTTATTCTACCTGCTTCACTCATTTCTTTTAAGTGAGGGTAAGTGTCTTTTACCAAAGTGTTTCCTTTACCTTCTTCTTCGCCGATACTCAAAATACCAACTTTAGGGTCTTCAATATCAACGATGTGTTGAGCGTAAGTTTTTCCCATTGTAGCGAATTGAGTCAACATTTCAGGCGTACATTCACTGTTAGCACCACCGTCAATCAAAACGACAGGTTTTGACATTGTTGGAAGGGTAACTGCAATCGCAGGTCTTGTAACCCCGTGTATTCTGCCAAGTCCGAACAAACTTGCAGCCATTGCCGCACCTGTTGAACCCGCTGAAACTACCGCATCGCATCTTCCTTCGGCAACTGCTCTTACTGCGGCAACGATTGAAGAATCTTTCTTTCTTCTGATTGATTGACCGACAGCTTCGCCCATGCCGATAACTTCAGGAGCATGGGTAATAGTGTAATCTATTTTGTCCAAATCTATGGCAATTTTTCTGTTGTGACCTTTTGTACCACAATCTGACAGGATATAACCCGTAGCTTTGATTCTATCAAGTTCGGCTTGAATGTCGTCTTTGCGACCAACCAATTCAAGACTTGCTCCATATTCTTGTGCAGCCCACAATGCACCCTCTACTATTGTCTTCGGTGCGTAATCTCCGCCCATTGCATCTATTGCTATTCTTGCCATATCCTTCTCTCTCCACAGTTTGGTGTAAAACCGGAAGTGATTAAATCGCTTCCGGTTATTTTACAATTATTCTTCTGAAGCTTTTTCTTCAGTTTTTGCTTCTTCTTTTACTTCTTCAGCTTTTGCTGCTTTTTTAGAAGTTTTTTTAGCCGGTTTTTCAGCAACTGCAGCTGCTGCCGCTTTGTCTGCCAATTTTACCGGTTGACCTTTGTATGTACCGCATTCTGTACATACGGTATGTGTTAAAACTGTTGCTCCGCAATTAGGACATTTTGTAGTTTCAGGCTTAGTAGCTTTCCAATTAGCTCTTCTGCTGCCTTGAGCCGCATGTCCTGTTCTTTTCTTAGGTACTGCCATTTTGTCTTTCCTTTTTTATTTTTTTGTACTAACTGTTTTTTGGGTTAATTTGGATATTTTTAAAGACATCCAGTCTTGGGTCGGTGGTTTCTTGTTCAGAAAGAAATTCCCTTCCTTTACAATTTATACCACAAACTTTCTTATTTGGTAATTCTAATATTACAGATTGATACAATAAGTCATAAATATCAATCTCTTTTTCGCCGTTCAAATCTGTTACGAATTGCCCGTCTTTGATTTCAAATTCTTGCCCTGACTCGCTGTATTCGCCAAGTAGTGTGCCTTTTGAGTATAATTCATTCAATTTGTAATCTAAATCATAGTTAAATTTATTCAAGCACAGGTCGCATTCTAGTTGAACCGTTCCCGTAACATTTCCTTCTATTTGGATGAACTCGCCGAGCGATTTTGCACATAATTGAGCATGAATCGGCGTAACGCAATCTATCCCTTCGATTTTGTCATCAAAGGTGAAATACAAGGTTTTGTTTTCGGCGTTTTCTAAATCTTCTATTGATAAAAATTTTTCCATAATTTTAAAATTACATGTATTGTTCTTCTTGTAGTGCTACTGCTGCAATTTGGTTTGAAATGAAGCACGCTTTTTTAATTGGTCCTTCTGTTTCTTTTTCAATAAGTACAGCATTCGGAGATTGCATTTTTTCAATCAATTCTTGGTATAGTGCCTGAGCATCTTTTACATATAGTACCAAAGGTGCCGTAGAACTCTTTATGAATACCAAAACGGCATATCTTTTTTTAATGTTTTGAGCATTCATTCCTTGTGGATTAAATTGTTGTGCCATAAATTTCTCCTTTGTAGTATAT
>CAVKDD010000227.1:0-3373 GCA_963654845.1 Acutalibacteraceae bacterium
TCCCAATAACATTCAAATCTGCCGTGAGCCTTTCTGGTATCGGTAATTTTGAAAACTTTTTTCGTCACAGGCGGCAATGCCAAGAATATCAGCATAATTATCGCCATTACGACCAAAACTTCCGCCAAACTGTATGCTTTATTAAACCTTTTGAACTTCTGACAGGTTCTTCCCAACATCAAATATCCTCTTATATATTCATCATACCCAAGTTGAGCACAATAATCTCATATTATCATACTTACATATATTTACTATAATAACATATCCTTATAAGCTTTTCAACCATGCTAAATTTTGTTACATTTTATAACTTAGGTCAATATCTTGAAAATCTCTCAAAAATGATTTATAATTATAAACAACACAACACGAGGAGATTTATAATGTCGAGGAAGTCTGATAAAAAAGGTTTTACCCTTGCCGAAATGCTCATAGCACTGGCGGTTATCGGGGTAATTGCGGCTCTTACAATGCCTTTATTGCATAAAATTATTCCAAAGAAAGAGGACACTACTAAAAAGAAAGCCGATTACCTTGTTCAACAAATCGTTAACCAGCTCTACGATGACGATATTATGTACCCGAAAACAAAAGAATTTACGGTAGGCTTCCAAAACACCGAAAAAGCAACAATCTTCGACCCTGCAACAAAAAAATTGGTTGACTACGAAGGCGATACAAAATTCTGCGAACTTTTTGCAAGCCGAATGGTCGTAGCCTCAGGTTCAGGTCCTATTGTTTGCGAAAACCAAATAAATGAAAGCGGAACAACACTTGCTCGAGGCAAACGTTCCTTCACCGCAAAAGACGGTATTGAATGGTATTTACCCGTTACAGACTTCAAAAAAGGTGCTGCTGAAATTATGGTGGACGTTAACGGCCCTGAGGGTAAAAACTGCGTTGAAGGCGAAAAATACAAAGATGCTCTCGGAGTTGAGCATACATGTTCTGCCAAAGATGCCGACAGATTTATTTATTTTATAAAAACAAACGGCACAATCTCACTTGAAAAACCAACCAGCGTTCAGAAAGACAAATTCCAAATCAATGTAAACATTACAACAGACGGATGTTCAGAAGCAAGTTGTGCAAAAACAGGCGGAAGCGTAGCAATAGCCCATTTAGGAACTAACACAAGCGACAGCGGATCAATTTTTTATCCCTTTGCCTCAAAATTCAAAAACCTACAACCGAACACAAGATACATGCTAAAAGCCTTACCTAAAACAGGTTATTATACAAACTGGTCACTAAATAAAAAAAGAGTATCAGTTTATTCAGGTGATGTTGATGTAGATTTGAAGTTTTACAAAAGAAAAACCTACTGCGTAACTCTCGATATTGATAGCTGCTCAAAAGATAATGCAACCGAGTGCGTAAGTGCAGAACTTAAAAGCAACTGCCAATATACAAAAACCGCCAACAAAAACGGGGAATACAAACTCAATAGTGACGGCGTTTATGAGTACGTTGGACTAGGTGTTGACTGTGGCGAATATTGCTACAAATATAATTGCACAACTTCTGTAGGAAACGGAACCGTCGGTCGTCCGATTGTTGATTCAAGCACAGGACAATCAACCTCAATAGACAACACTAAAGATTCATCATCAATTCATTGGTGCGGATTGTATGCGAATGACTATAGAATAGAAGCATACGGAATAGGTGACTATAGTATTGCACCTTTTGATAAGGAAGACTTTGATGACAGGGGGGCTTACCAACAAGATGTAAGACTGGGAACAGAAAGTTTGTTCTTCAATACGTCGGTAGAGTACCGACCTAAAAACTAGAGTTTTAGAAAGCGGGGCGAGATTTCATCTCGCCCCGCTTTGTTTTACATATCTATTTTCCCAACCCCCGCTTTACTGTTCGCCACGGTCTTTAGAAAGCTTACTTGTGCTAAGATATTCTTTTTCTTTGTCGCCTTTTACATACATTTTTCCGTCAGCCATAACGTGGATGATGAAAATATCGGGCTTACAACCTGTGACGTGACTATTGATACAGTTTGGACCTTCTTTACCGTTTACGTCAACATAAATCTTAGCCCCGTCCGTGTCATTATAATTTACTGATTTGAAATCGGTAAAAGGCAAATACCAAGAGATACCGTCAGTTGTTACAAATGTAGGTGTGGTGTAAGTTCCGTTACCTGAAGGTTCAGAACGAGAACCATTTGCACAAACATCTAACACACCGTTATTATATGTCAAATCTTCATTCGTATTAACTTTTCTTGCAAAAAGCGAGCAGAATTTACCTTTTTGCTTGGTTGCATCAGAAGAAGACCCGTAAGTGTGCCCCAAATAAGTTGTTTGAATAGTATTTGCAAGTCCTACGGTTTCACCTGTTGTCGGGTAGAAATCTTCGTCATTTGCAAGTTCATACACCATACGTTCCGCAACATAATAAGCCTTTTTAAACATTACTTTTTTCTTGTCGGGACGAATATAAGCAATAGCAGGCATAATTATTGCCGCCAATGAAGCACAAACCGCAAGAGCGATTAACAATTCCGCCAGCGTAAAACCTTTATTTTTTTTCAACATCATAATCCTCGCTAAATTTAACTATAACAACCTATTATATTTTAACATATCAGATGAGAGAATGCAATATAACATTGATGAATATTGACTTTTGCGGGAACAAAAGCTATAATAAAGATATCAACAAAATTAGAGGATACGGGGTTATGAGAATAAAAAAAGCGTTTACACTTGCCGAAATGATGATAGTATTTATCGTAATCGGTGTTATTATTGCTTTGGGCGTCACAAGTACAAGACCTTGGGAAAAGGCATACAAATACGCTTATATCAGAATGTATCACGCTTTGTCACTTGCGACTTATAACCACATGGTCAATGCGAACGGCGAAGATGCCTTTCCAACAACAAGGCAAAAAATGTGTGAAGCCCTGCTTGAATATATTAACACTGCAAATAACAAAAAAGCCTCTGAATGTTCCGCAAACGCATCAGATTACTTAGATGCAAATGCAGAAAGCAGTAAATTTAACGTTAAAACAGGGAAAGCTCCTAATATTATAACCTCTAACGGCTTGAGAATTTGGATTGGCGGAACTGTAAAAACTGTAGGCGGAAAAACTGTTGAATATAAGACTTTGGATGAAACTATAGACGGAACAACTGATACAGTAAGATATTTTGTTGTTTATGTCGATTTGAACGGGGAACGCACACCTAACACCGCAACTTGGTCTAAAGAAAAAATGGCAGATGTTGTAGCATTTGCAATTACCGATAAATATATAGTAATCCCGCTTGGTTATCCGCTGGTGGATTCAAGATATATGGAAGCCAATGTGGTTTACCCAACGATTGATACTGACGTAAACGAT
>CAVKDD010000228.1:0-3354 GCA_963654845.1 Acutalibacteraceae bacterium
ATATAGACTTCTTTGTCAAATACCGAATATCCTTCAACGACTTCTTTATAGTTTTCACCTGTTGCAGCGGTTTTCATGATTTTTTCTGTCGGATATTTGTAGTTTGAAACTATCAAATAAGCGGTTTTCATCGGAACCATAGTGATTAACCACGCACAGAAACCGTCATCGTCGCTTGTGATAATTCTAGCTTCGCCGTTGTTGATAATTTTGTTATCTTTGACAAATCTGTCAATCGCATCAAACGCTTTGAAAAACTCTTCGTTTTCGGAACGTTTCATGCCGACTTCTTCGCCTATTGTGTATTCAATTCCGCCTTGAGTGAAGCTTTCGTCCCCGTCAACGTACATCATCGGACGTTGAGCGTATTTTCCGCCGGGAAGGAATTTATATTTAAACCATTTATACAACGCACCTTTTTCCCCGAGTTGTGCAGGGTATTGGTCGATACAGTGAAATTCGCCGTCTTGGTTGTTGTAGGTTTTCAAAATCGACAACATATTGCCTTTTTTGAATTTCTCGTTGTAATTTGTCAAATCCTGATTATCTTCGGTAATTTTTTCAGGAGTTTTGTCAAATTGAGAAATAATATCATTTCCCCAAAGCATGTTGAATTTCATGTCTTGGTGGTATTCTTTGTAATATTTATCCCAAAGCATGTACTCCGCAAGAGTTGCGAAATACGGGATTTCTTTTTTCATTGTTGTGTTAAGTTTGTTCAAAACATAGCGAGGAGCTCTGTAGCTTAGCGGAACTCCGTTGCGTTCTGAAACTTCATCTACGATGTGGTCGATGTGGTCAACTCTGAAACCGTCAAAATTATAGTCTTTTTGAAGTTGTTTCATGCTCTTTATAAATAAATTGATTACGTCTTCGTTGTATTTGCCGTTTTCAAGGTTTACGAAATAGTACGGAGTTTGACAATCAAGGTTTGCAAATGCAGTAACATCATCGCCTTTGTAATCATAGTGTTTGAAGGTCGGATATCCGCCGCATTCGCTCATTCCGTCATAAACGGGAACTCCTGCCGAACACCAAGCACCACCCGGAGCAGGCCACAAGCCTTCTTGGATAAGTTTTTGGATAGTTTCGACCTGTTTTGTGATGTCGCTTTCCGCTCTTCCTTTTTTATCAGGTTTTAAGTCATGGATTTTTGATACCAATTCTTGAACACGTTTGTGTAGTTTTGTTTGATATCCGTGTTCCATCATTGTATTTGAAAATTTCTTTTTATGCTCAATCAAAATACCTTCAAAATTGTTGTACAATTCCTGATAAGCAGGGCTTAAATCGCCCGCACCGCCTTGTAATCTTTGTATATAGATTTCTTTGACAATTTGAATATCGTCTTGGTCGTGGTCTTTTGATAAAAATTCTGCAACTTCTTCAACTTTTGCATTAAGTTGTTTTTGAAGTTCCGTGATATCGTACCAACGGGCAACTTGCGGATTTGCAAGTACAAATTTAGAAAATCTGCCTGTTTGCGGCAAAATATCATAAATTACGGGGTGACCTGCAAGTTGAGCCATTTCAATAAAGGTTTGAACCTGTTGTTTTACGTTCATGCCTGTCAATTTTTCAATTTCAGGGTCATTTAATTTTTCGCTGACTTCATTGCTTTTCGGAAGATATGCACAGCCAAATTCTCTCGGGTGGAACGGAATTAAATAAATTGTTGTGTTATATATTCCGTTTTCTTTGTTACCTGTCGGAAGTATCAATAATTGTTTTAACCAATCAAAAAATTTACCTGTTGCGTCAGATTCGTTACCGTTTCCGAGAGCTGCCAAGTTTAACAACTTTATGTCATGACCTTCTTTTATGAACCAGTCGGAATTTTTCTCCTGATTTCTTGCAAGAACGCTGACTTGATTATTTTTGAAATGAAATTTTCCGTCTTTAAATACGTTGTTTTGCTTCCATTTTTCTTCAAGAGCAAACAAGGTTTCTTCGTTTGTTAATTCTTCCAATGCTTTTTGGTACGGGTAAGTTAAATAACCGTATTTTTGAATGTGCATGGATAAAAGTTTTTTACGAAGTTCCGGAATATTATCTGACGGATACTCTTTTTTCAGTGCTTCGTAGATGTGGTTCAATTCCGCATCTTTTGCAATGTGTTGGTCTTTCTTCCTAAATAGTAAATTAAACATAAATATCTCCCTATGACATAAAAATTATATCATAAGAAAAATAAAATTTGACAATTTTCAATATTGCCTACTCGGGTAATAGTAATCTTAAGTTAAAGGTTTAAGGTTATAGTATGCAATAAGGCAAGGTCAAATTACTAATATATATACGATAGGAGATAAAAATGAAACCAGTAGAAAAACAAATCACAATAGTTATCGTAGAAGATTTTAAATTAACAAGAGTAGGTTTGCGATGTGCGTTGAACGCCAATCCTGATATGAAGGTGGTTGCGGAATGCGAAGATGCGATTGAGGGTATAAAACAAATTCAAAAATTGAGATGTAGTATTGATGGACTTGGGCTTGCCAATGATGAACGGTATTGAAGCAATGGTTAAAATCCGTGAATTTACGTCCGATGTGAAAATTATTGCATTAACTTCTCACGATAGAGAGGAAGAAGTTGTTTCTGCGTTGAGTTCGGGTGCTAACGCTTATTGTTTAAAAGATATTGACCCTGCAAAACTTGCCGATGTTATTCGTGATGTTTCCAACGGTGTTTGCTGGATTGATTCTATGGTGGCTAATCTTGCACTAAAAGCAATTCCAAAATCAGAAAATACCGATTTAATCTCAGGTAAAGTTGCCGACAATGCAAGAATTCCGCTAACAGAACGTGAATTTGAAGTTTTGAAACACTTGGTAGCAGGTAAAAGTAATACCGAAATAGCAAACGAATTAATAGTAAGTGTTCACACGGCAAAAGCACATGTTTGTTCAATTTTACAGAAAATGTGCGTAAATGACCGAGTTCAGGCAGCGGTTAAAGCCGTAAAAGAAGGCATGGTTTAATATAAGATTTAATCTGAAAGTTGTTCAAGAAGTGAGCTTAGGGTTTTTGACGGTAAACCTATTACATTGTCGGCTTCCCCGTTGACTTCTTGGACGTAACCTTCGGGCAGTTCCTGCAAACCGTAAGAACCTGCTTTATCAAAAGGTTTGAAGTTTTCGATATAATATTCTATTTGCTCGTCTGTTAAATTTTTAAAAGTAACGTAAGTGGTTGTCGATTTGACTTTATGATTAAGAGTCTTTGAATTTACTACGGCAACACTTGTAACTACAAAATGTGTTTTTCCTGATAGAAGTTTGAGCGTTTTTACGGCATCGTTTTTATCTGTCGGTTTACCTAGAATTTTGTTATCTATTACAACAATGGTAT
>CAVKDD010000229.1:0-3345 GCA_963654845.1 Acutalibacteraceae bacterium
AATGGAAATGCGGCATGAGTTGCTTGGTGAAATGGTTTCAACCGTTACAAATAAGGAACGAATCCCGAAATCAATTCAAAATACAAGAGCTTTCGGTATTTTTACTTCTGATTTGAATTTTATCAAAAATGAATTAAACAAACATATACACACCTCTTGTCGAAAGCTTCGCTCTTACAACACAAAATGCCTGCAAATTGGCGTTATGTTGAGAACTAAGGATTTTAGAGTTTATTATACAAAAAAGGATTTGCTTGTCCCTGTGGATTTTGAATTGGAAATTTCAAATATCGCAATAAAACTTCTTGAAGAAATTTACAACCCGGAAATTCTTTATCGCAGTACGGGAGTTGTGCTGAATAAAATAGGGGAGCAAAGTGTTGAGCAGTTGAGCCTGTATTCGGAAGTCGATACCGTTGGTAAAAAGGAAAAATTAGCAAAGTGTTTTGATAAACTTGAGGCTAAATTCGGGAAAAATATTGTTCAAACGGGATTTTATAAAAAATATAGCAAAAAATATAAACAGAGGATTAAATTATTATGAAAATTGCGAGTATTCAACCATACAATTTCACATCACAAAATATTCAAAATAAGCCAAAATCTTATTTGGACAATTTTTCCACAAAGGTTAAAAATTCTGCGGATTTGAGCGATACAATTACCGTTCCGAGAACTATTTTTAAAGGTTATTTAGGCGTTATGAGCGGAATGACTTTGTTAACGCTTGGCGGATTAACAAGTAAGTTCCCGAAAATATCAAAACCTTTGAATATCTTGGGAACTCTTGTTTCAATGTATGGAACTTGGGCTTTTGTAAGACCTTATATTGTTAATAAACAAAACAAAAACTAGGCTTTTATATTCTTGTTTTTGTGAAGTCCGGGTTTATAGATGTCGAATTTGTAGTTTCCTTCAGAAGAGTACAATCTTTCATCTTTTGAAATTTTAACTTCTTGTTTGTACATTTTTTGCAAGGTTTTGTTATTTGCCCCTATTGCCTGAATGCCGTCTTCTTCTTTTGCCTGTGCAACTTTGCCCATAGCACGTTCAAACAGTTCAAAATATTCAAGGCATAGCGGGAATTTTTTATCCTTGATGATTGCAGCTTTTGCACTCTGTGTCATTTCGGCTTCTACAAATTTTGTTTGGTCTTTATTTAATGCCGCATCAATAAAGGTTGAACCTTTTAAATAGATGTTATTTACTATTGCTTCGACCAACGGTTTGACCTCAGCATCATTATCAAGGTCAAAATGTCCGAGTATTGTAGAAATTTTCATCTGTTCTTTAGCGGGAAGTGCAAGGAAATCATCAAATTTTATAAGTGCTCCAATCGCTTTGCCTTCGCTAAATCTGTTGTGAATGGTATCAATGATACGAACATGTTGTTTATCGTATTTTCCGAAAAGTTCTTGGTAATTCTCGGTCGTGATTTTAGCATTAGCAAGGTAATGACCCGCTTTTACTTCATCAACCGTTCCGTCAGGTCTTTTCGCAAAGTTTGTTGCTTTTTCAAGCAATGGTGTAGAACTTCCGTATAGTTTTTTCTCTAAGTATTCGTTTAAGTATTTGATTTCATTTTCAAGTTGTTGAGTGTTTTCAATATTTCCGTCTTTGCGATATTTTTCAATGATTTCCAATATCTTGTCAGAGATACTTCTTGAGTCATCAACTCCTCTCGGGCGGTATGTAGAACTGATTGAGCCTGCATCAGCCAAGTTTAATCTGTATAATTCTTCAGTTGTATTGTCATATTTTGTACAATATGTTTTAAATTCGGCATTTTTTTGTTGCTCAAGTTTTAATTCGTTGAGTTTTTGTTCTTTTTCCGCTTTATCCAGTTTAATTGTACCGTGTGGAGATAGGTTTTCTTCTTTTATTAGTTTTGCACCTTCTTCCAACGTAATTTTTTCGTCATGTATATCATCAAGAAGCCTTAGAAATCTAATCAGCGGAGCACGGTCTTCTTTTGCGAATTGAGAAGAATCAAACTCAATCAATTTGTCTAAGATTTCTTCGTTTTGTGCAAGTTCGGAATTTCCGTAGTGTTTTAATCTTGCCTGTAATTGGTCGTTATTAAATCTGTCGTAGTTTCTTTCGTTATCTCTGATTTTTTGACCTTTTTTCAAGTAGCCTTTGATTGTTTCATCAGGTTTTTCAAATTTGTACGGAGTATCTCGGAAATCTTTAGGTCTTATTATTGTATCGCCTTCTTGGTAAGTGATTTCAGCAAGTTTTTTACCCTCAAGATACATTTGTCTTAAAGTGCTTATAACGTATTTGTCGTAATCTATTTGCAGCATTTGTAAATCTTCGGGAGTAATTTTTGCCCGTAACGGAGTTGACGGTATTTTGCTGAGAGTTTCCGAACTGTAAGCATCAAGAATTTTTGCATTTATTTCTGAGGTAATGTTATCTAAAATTCTCTCGTTTACGATTTTAGGGTCTGTAATTCCGTTGTCTTTGACCACTTTTTTGTACAGTGAATTACTTACTTCTAGCAATTTATCATTGTAACCGGCACCTTTTGTTTCGTAGGCTTCCATTAAATCTATTGCTGTATCTTTATCAAGAGTTGAAGCGATTTTCTTAGCCAAAACTTCGTGAGGTGACGGCGGAAGTTTTATTTTCGGATAAAGTCTTTTTACCTGAGATAATTGATTCGTCACCCCTAAATAAGAATAATATTCATCATAAACGCCGAATAAATCAATATCGTCACCGCTCATGAGTGATTTATGCAATTTGTGTAACAAACTGTAGTCATTGCCGTCTTTGCTCATTCTTTCGGCTCTTATTCCATCAACCTTTTCAAGTATATGTTGAAGTTCGTCTTCCCATTTTTCCATTTCTCGGGCTACAACTTCTTCTCGTATTTCATCAAAGTTATTCTCGAGTTTATTTGGGGAAAATTTACTTTGCATATACTTTTTCATATCCCTTTTTACAAGGCGGCTGATTTTGTTGAGTTCTTCAAATATAATGTTTTCTCTTGAATAGCTTTGAGCTTCGTCAATTTTTGCTTGAATTACACCCGCAAGTTTGAATTTTTCGGCAAGAAAATCTGCTTTTGGCGGTTTGATTCCTTTTATTGCACCGAACGGAACTTCATAGCCTGATAACCTTGAATATTGGGCTTGAGTTTGTGTTTCAATCGGTGAAGTTGTTGTTTGTTGGTCTTTTAATAACGCTGATTTTCTGATACCTTGTGCGTATTGAACTTGAGGTAATGTAATTTTCATATCTTCCTAATCCTTTACTTTGGTGTTTATAAAACAATAAATTTGAAAATTTTGCTAAAATATAACAAAAGTTTTACAAATAAGTGGGGCTCTCCTCTTT
>CAVKDD010000230.1:0-3345 GCA_963654845.1 Acutalibacteraceae bacterium
GTCATGTATAATATATTTTTTTTTTTTTTTAATGAAATTCATATTATTAATATAATAATAAGTATCGGAATTAACCTTAGATTTTGAAGAGTTTTCAAGGGTGAAAATCAAATCTGAAAGCTTTTGGTGCATCAAAAATCCCGTAATCAATTTTGCTTCATTCTCATCAAACGGCAAATTATTTATCTCGGTTTCAAAATTTCCCTTAACTTCGTACAATTTCATAACCTTTGAAGCGGTCTGTGCAACTTTTTGCTTAAATTCCTCAGGAGTTTTTTGCCAATCTTCGGAATTTTTATCAATTTGTTTTATCGCATACAAAAGTTCGACAGGCGGACAAATTGAAATAAATTTTGTATCGCCCAAAGTGTTGTCTTTATATTCCGCAGCCCCGACAAACAAGGTTGCCAAAGCCCCCAAAGAAGTTCCGAGAACTACTTTATTTTGAAATTCGTAATTATATTTTTCGGACAATTCCTCAATAATTTTAGCGGTAATTGTTCTGATTTTTTGTGCATCAACAGACGGAATCCCCGGAGCATACCCGTCAGGCATACTTTTTACAAATTCCCACTGAAAATGACTTCCCTGAATAATTACGCTATACCCCGCATCATAAAATAATTTTGCCCAAAGCACGGAATGGGTTGAATTTATCCCCTCACCGATAGACGGATAAATTATCGCAAGCGGCGAATGCGAAGTGTGTTTTTGCATAATATAATGATAAGTATAAGGCGGTTTTCCGTCTGTCACGGCTATTTTAGAAGTCTTTATTTGATTTGCAAAACTTCTGTTCCAAATTGACAAACCGTTCCAAATTGATTTTGAAACCTCAGGATTTTCAAACAGTGCGGTTCGCATGGAATCAATAACGGGACTTTGCGGATTGTAGCCGTTTAGCGAAATATCAGGGAGAAGTTTGAAATTCTCAGCCCCATAATTTTTCAACCCCTCGTCTTTTACCGCCCCGCCATACAACAAATCAGGTGTCACAATTTCCGAAGATACCTCAATTTTTACAATATCATTTTCCGCCTGTTTTTTAACCGCCAAAGATTTTTCATCCACCTTAGGCTTTTCAACTGTTTTCTCAACCTCTTCCACATACGGCACAAACAAATGATTTTTCACGTCAATTCTGTCTAAATTTGTACACCTGACATAATTTTCAATCCCGAATATCATCTTTGCAATCTCGTAAGGGTCGGCAAAAGTAGATTCCACAAGTTTTATCGCATTTTGATAATAAGAGGTTCTATTGAGCGTCAAACAAGCCTTCACCATTGCCAAAACAGGAGTTGCAACATAAGAACACGGATTAAGAGCCATATCAAGAAGCTTCCCTAACAAACCTCGAGGGGTGGTAAAGGATAAAACGGGAAACACAAAAAATCTGCCCGATTTCATTTTGCACCCCGCCAAAGCCTGTTCCATATTCTCGTTAGACTGTTCAATATTGAATAATTTTTTCGCAGGGTCAAACATTCCCCCAACTCCGAGAATTGTATTTGTAAAAAATCTTATCGTCTCGTTTTTCGAGGTTACAAAATCTCGTTGAATTAAACTGCTTACAAGCCTAATCGGATATTCCACATTGTTGGTAATTGATTTAATTCTGTCCATGCCGTACTGTGGCATAATTGATGCCCAAATCGTATGTATCGGACGAATTGCATATTTATTCAATTTCAGATTAAAATTAAAGACTTTTCGATTAAAATTTTCCCAATTATCATTGCCCAAAAATTCAAAAGAATAATTAGGATATTTTGTTTCCTGAGCATAAATTACAAGCCCGAAATTATTAAAAATAAGCAAAAATAAAAGACAAATTGCAACAAACTTTTTCCTCAAAATAACACTCCTTTTCGACTGGTAATTAAATTATATTTTGTAGAAGAATAATCACATTAGACACAAAGAGTAATCTTAGGAGAAAATCTCATTACGGAAAGTTACATTTGCAAAGTGACGGACTGTTAAAAAATCGGAAACTATGGTAAAGTTGTTGTGTGTATATTTAATAGGAGGGAATATGAAGAATTTACTCAAATTATTGCTACCTGTAGTATTTTTAGCAATGGGAACAATGCAAGCATTCGCATTTCCTGATGTTAGCAGCAGCTACTGGGCAGCACCTGAAATTGAACTGTTATCGGAAAAAGGAGTTATTGTCGGCTATCCTGACGGCACCTTCAAACCTGATGCAAACGTAACCCGTGCAGAATTTGCGGCAATGGCAATCCGAGCATTAGGTCAAGAGCATACAAAAGTTGCTCAACCCGTACACTTTGCAGATATTGACGAATCCCACTGGGCTTACGAAGATATCCAAAAAGCACTTTACTTTGACCTTATTAACAATGAAAAATCAAGCGATTTATTCAGACCTGACGATTCCGTATCAAGAGCAGAATCCTTGTCGGTTGCCGTAAACGCTTTGACAACCGAAACAATCAGCACAGAGAAAGCAAAAGAAGTTTTATCTCAAAAATATGCAGATGCAAACAACGTTCCTGAATGGTTCTTAATTCCTGCGGGCAAAGCGGAAATCTTGGGAATGGTAGTTGTAGCACCGTCAGCAAAGAAAGCAGAACTTGAAGCTTCAAGACCCGCAACAAGAGCCGAAGTCGCAGCAATTCTATACAAAATGATGGAACAGGCAAAATTGAACCCGAACGCAAAATTAGCAGAAGCAATGCGTAAAAAAATCGGTGAAGGCTTTGTGATTGATGATGCAACCGTACAAGGCAGTGTCGGCGTAATCCCTGCAGGTACAATCGTTCCTATCAAATTGACCACTTACATCAGCTCTCAATCTTCAGAAGGCGGAGCAATGTACACCGCATCAATCCCTGTAAACTATGTAACAAAAGACCACTACATCTTGGTTCGAGAAGGTGCAGCACTAAACGGTCAATTAATTGACGTAAGACCGGGGTTATACTTCAGACAAAACGGTGTTTTGATTTTGAAAAACGCACTTGTTACAACAACAAACGACCAAACAGCACCGTTCAACGCACTTGGCGAAATCAAAAAAGACAGAAACTGGTGGATGAAATTCGTAAGATGGGCATTCAAGGGTGAAAAGCTTGAAGTTCCCGCATCAGATGTCGTGAACGTTAAATTACTTCAACCGCTAAAAGTTGACCTGACTAACGGTTGGATTTACGAAAAATAAATATTTGAAAAAATATTGAAAAATGAGTCGGAGTTTTTGAACAAAAACTCCGATTTTATTATTAATTGCTAAAGACATAAAAACTCTCATTATTCCCTCAAAAGGGTCACCCTGAACTGACTAGAAAATAAGTTGAGATGAAATCGAAACGTAATTTT
>CAVKDD010000231.1:0-3317 GCA_963654845.1 Acutalibacteraceae bacterium
GTTCGGGTCTTTGACTGCTCGTTTGATGTTTTTATTCATTATGCAAGGTTTTTCAAAAAAACAATAGTTTTCCGAAATCCCAAAAATTCCGATATCTGAGTTTGTTTGGGAAATTTGCGAATAGGCAAGTTCACACGCATTTTTTTTGTACCAATCGTCACTGTCTAAAAACATTATATAATCTGCGGTTGCGTGTTTTATGCCAAAATTTCTGGTGTCTGATACGCCTGAATTTTCTTTTGAAAAAACTTTTATTTGCGGAAAATTTTGCGAAAAATTTTCGACAATTTTTAGAGAATTATCCGTTGACCCGTCATTAATACATAAAATTTCTATTTCCTGAAATGTCTGATTGACAAGGCTTTGCAAACATTTGGCTATGTATTTTTCGACATTATAAATCGGTATGATTATTGAAATTTTTGGCATATTTTCTCCATTTTTATACAAAAATATGTCATATAAAAATCACAAAGTCAACAAACAAAAACGACTACCTCAAAAAGGTAATCGTCAAACTTTTTTAGCACATAAAGCGGTTTCCGAAGAGGCTTCCCTGCATACTCATACAGTTACCCATACCCATTCCCATGCCCATTCCGTTGCACATTCCCATTCCGCCCATTTGAGCCATACTGTTCATAGGTGACATGTTTCCGCTTGTGACGCTCGCACCTGTATTAAATCCTGTGACTGCGGATTGAACGAAAGCAAATATTCGTTGTAATCCGTTCATGTGGCATTGCTGTTGTTGTGGTTGTACAACCACAAACTCAGGTTGTGAATATGCTAAATGTGCCATAGCCTTACCTGCTGCCTGATTTTCAAATCGTGCGGCAACATTCCGTCTGCCATAGTGGACAGAGGGCACCCTTGAGGTGCTATTGTAATTGTTGAAATTTACCATAATCGAACCTTAATTATATCTTATATATATAAAACCCATATACAATGTAAAAATTGCCATGAAAATGGTAATTTGTTAAAAAATCGTTACAAATCTTTTGCTTTTTGTTTTAGAATTTCGATTTCGGCTTTTAGTTTGTTGATTTCGCAAGAAATCGGGTCAGGGATTCTGTTGTGCATAAGAACGCCGTTTTTATCCGTAACGGTTCTGTGAACAATTCTTCCCGGTACACCAACGACAGTCGAGTTTTCGGGAACATCGTCAATTACGACCGAACCTGCACCTATTCTGACAAAATCTTCTATTGTGATATTTCCGAGAACTTTTGCACCTGCTCCCAAAATTACGTTGTTGCCGATTGTCGGGTGACGTTTGCCCGATTCTTTACCCGTTCCGCCGAGAGTTACCTGTTGGTAAATCAAAACATCGTTTCCGATAACGGTTGTTTCGCCGATTACAATGCCTTCTCCGTGGTCAATGAAACATCTTCTGCCGATTTTTGCGGCGGGGTGAATTTCTATTCCCGTAATAATTCTTGTTATGTATGAAATTACTCTCGGGATTAGCGGAATATTCCATTTATAAAGCCTGTGAGCAAATCTGTGAGCCACAAGTGCGTGAAGTCCGGGGTAGCACAAAATGACTTCAAAAATATTTTTTGCGGCAGGGTCGTTTTCGTAAATTACCTTGATGTCTTCTCTGACTTTAATTATTCCTCGTTTTATTGCTCTTAACATAGTTCTCTTTCAATTTTGTTACGCTTTTTAGTCTATATAAATTTTTCTCAAAATTGTATAGGTAAGGTTGACAAAATTATAACAAAAATATGGTTCAAATAAAAATTCCCGCCCAAAAACTCGGGCGGGGACGTCTTTTAGTTAAATTGTTCCGTCAAATTTTCAATTTGTTGGCGAAGTTTTACAATTTCTTGGTTGTAGTATTCAAGCCAAGTTTGGTTTGTGTTTTCGTCTTTGATTTCGTTTTCGCAAACCGCTCTTATTCGTTTCTTGTCCAAATCGTCAAGTTGAAGTTTCAGTGTCTCAATTTTACTTTTCAATTCCTGATTAGTTTTTTCCTTTTGGTAATTCGGGTTTGGAATAATTTTGCCCGACTCGAAAATGTATTTTAAATTATCTTCAAGAAATTCATTGAAAATTGTTTCGCTGACTTCAATGTTTTGAGTTGCAGCATCAAGTATTTCCGCTTGACCGCAACCGTTAATTTTTCCGTTTTCAACATAAATATATCTTTTCATAAATTACCTAACCTTTCTGTATGCAAAAACTTCTAATCCGTACGCAGAATCACTTGCCGTGCTTGTTGAGTTGTAAATGCTCAAAGTTCTGCTTGTTCCGACAATAATGGTTTGTGTGCCTGCTGCGTGTGCCATACTGGCATGATTTGTGTAAGTTTTCAGGACAGGTATTTTGTCTTTCAAAAAATCACTTGTGATTAACAGATAAATAAAAGTTCCTGCAACGCTTGCAGTTTGAGCGTTTACACCTACGATAACTTCGTAAATTCCGCCTGAGGGCAGGTAAGAGGATAGTGAAAAATTGTGGGTTGCACCTTTGGCAATGCTTCTACCGTTTGCCAAAATTGAGTGACTTTTGACCCAGTTGCCGTCAATCGTTGAAGTGTCGGCTTTTTGGCTTAATGCTGTCTGTATGTTAGAATTCAAATTTGAGACATCTGTGTCAATCTTTTCTTCTAACGTGGTTTTGTTTGATTGAGCGGTTGTGTTTGTCTCATCAATTCTTTCATTAGTTGTCTTAATTTTGTCAAGCACATCAATGAAGTTAGCGTTAACTTCATCGGCTTTTGCTTTTGTTCCGGGAACAAAAGAGTATGGAACTCCGTATGTCATAATATCCTTTCTGACATATCCGTAACCCATAACCAAATAAAGTAAAGCAAATCAACAAACCTATTATACCATATTGTCGCTAATCTCGTCAATCAAATGAAAGAAAAGGGGAATACGCAAAATAAAACAAAAATTTGAGGTCAAAATTTCTTGTAAAATAATGTTCCCCACTGGCAGGGGAACCGAAATCTATGATTTCGAAGGGGAGGAAAATAATCAAAACAAAGGATAAAGTCCCTAAAGTCCTTGATAATCCTTGATATGAAGAGACCCTGAAATACCGAGTAGGAACAGAAAATTACGTTTCGATTTTATCTCAACTCATTTTCTAGTCAATTCAGGGTGACCTTTTTGTTTGATTATGGGGTTATTTTAAGAATGACGAAACGTTCGGTAAGCCCACCAAGACGTCATTCCGGACTCCGATCCGGAATCTGTTTACAAAAAACTGTACAAATTTGATATTTATTTTAACAGATTCTGAATAAGATAAAATCTACGCAATTAAAAATTGCTTGATTTTTAATCTTTTCAGAATGACGA
>CAVKDD010000232.1:0-3308 GCA_963654845.1 Acutalibacteraceae bacterium
ACATAAAATATCTATTATAATTATAATACTTTTTAATTAATCTTTCAATACTTTAGGATTAATTCTTTACATTTGTAAAATTTTCACCGACCAATATCTGTGTTTAAGTTTCACATCCTTGCATTTAAGTTTTGAAAATTTCATTACCCACACATTACACACAGAAATTAGACACTAAAAAAGAGACTTTTAAAAGTCTCTTTAAATGGCGGGAACGACGAGGCTGTCTTGAGTCGCTCGCATTAAACGGGTCTGCGGTTGAATGCTACATAAATTATATTTATTGTGCATTCAAGCCTTCGCCCTCTGCTCGCTCCTCGCTCGAACTGTAGGCAAGGTTTTGCCTTGCGGAGTTCTCACCTCTAAACCGTTCATTTTTGACAAAAAAATAAGTCCATTAGCGGACTTATTTTTTAATTAAATGGCGGGAACGACGAGGCTCGAACTCGCGACCTCATGCGTGACAGGCATGCGCTCTAACCAAACTGAGCTACGCTCCCATCTGTTTCGGTTACTCCTTTATTATATTTGCTGAATTTTTAAATGCAAGAGTTTATTTTATATTTTTTCACATTTTAGCAATTTTATTTTTTACAAGCGTTTTATCCTATATGCAAATCTCAAATTCTCCCCAAAATCAATACTGCAACTTCACCGCAAGAGCCCCGCAAATCAAAGATGCCGAATGGGTTTCCCACATCGTAAATTCAACCTTTCCGCATTTTTCGACAACAAAGCATCAACCCGGGTTTATTTCATTTATATCTCAAAACCAAAACTTTGCCCGAAAACCAAAGACATTACAAGATGTACTGGACAGAATTGAACTCAACCAACATATCAAAAAGTATAACCATAAAAAAAATTTTTCAGAACAAATCAAAGATTTTTTCTACTACCTTACACTTTCAACAAAACAGAAAAAAGAATTTAAAATACAACAAGCGATTTACAACAAAATCGTACAAGTTATTGACTTGAGAAGAAACTGTTTCAAAGAAAATACAGATACTCTCATTCCAAAACCAATAAAAATGATTGGCTACATAAAAAATCAAAAAATTGCAAACTGTATGGAAGATGCAATTTTAACAAACATGGTTCTTAAAATGAACGGAGTAAAAAATGCAGCTCGCATTCACATGTACAACCTTGTTAACGGAAAAGAAAAAATAATTGACCATGCCGTTTGTATCGTCAACCCGCCAAACCTTCCGCTACAAAAAGGGAAACTTAATCCAAAATCAATTATCGTTGATTCTTGGAGCGGAAAATGCGACTATGCCGACAACATGTTAACATACTACAGAAATCTCAAAGGAAAATTTTTTAGAGTAAAAAAGCTCAAAGATGTCGTTTACGAACCAATACTTGAGGACGGTCTGACGCCCGATATTTTGGCAAAAATAAAACAAGAGTATCCGCAACTTATTTTTCCGAACAAGGACAGAAAATTTCTTGACCTAAAATAAAAAGCCCTGATTTTCATCAAGGCTTATAAAATGAATTGTAAAAATTTTCTTAATTTTTAAATATTAATCTGCATACAAAGGTGCTAATTTCTTAGATTGTTGCGGAATTACACCTTCTTCGATTGACATATACACACGGTAATCAATATCAGCAAAGCAATTATCGATACTTTCAATTTCTTTCAATTTTGCTTCGTCAATATTACCGCTTTCAATCATATCGGCGATAAGACTGAATCTGTCAACATGTTCTCTAAATCTGTCGGTTGCATAATCTTTAGCCTGCCATGTTGTAATCAAAAACGGCCAATCTGAACTTTGCAACAACAAGTTTTCTCTTGCCAACTGATTTAATGCTCTATGCAACACCTTATCTTCAGGAACTTTCAAGTAATTGTCAACAATTCTTGTAATTCTCTTTTCGCAAGAGTGAATAATAGGCCACATCCATTCAGTCAAGTGGTTGTTCCATACATAGAAGTGACCGCCTTGTCCCCAAGAAGATTCAGGGATTTGGATTGCTTCTGTCGGCGGATGAGCATGCAAGTATTCGCCTGCAGTCATTCTTTCAACTTGCGGAATGTATTGGTGAAGTTTTTTGATAACCTGTTTAATAAATTCAACACCTTCAAACCACCAGTGACCAAACAACTCGGTATCAAATGAAACCATTACCAAACCTTCTTTACCGTTGTGAGAATTTTTGTAATCATTCAACAAGTGGTAAAGCATTGTTGTATAGTGATCAGAGTTTTCATTGATTTTATTTAATGCCAAAACAGGGTCATAAAGCATTTTGTCACCTAAATCTGTTTTTGGTGATGTAATTCTCCAATAGTGCATGCCTGATTTGTCGTCTTTTTTGTGGAACTCTCTAAAGCAACCGTCACCGGGATAACCGTCTGCAGCAGACCAAACCTGATAACCTGCTCTATCGTTTCTGCCCATAACCGCAACTTGTGCATCAGGTAACCAATAAGCAGAATAAGTGTCATAACCTGTTGCTTCTCTTTCAGGAAGAGGAATGTACTCGATATTTCCGTAAATGCCGACAACACGGCGACTTCCGATAGAATTTCCGCCTTCGATTACATGAGATTCCGTAAAGAAGTATTCAATATCGTTATTTTGAAGAGTTACTTCAATAGCAGGACGCCAATGTTTTTGACCGTCTTTGCCAACATATTCATAACCTTGACGGTATGCACATTCAGGCAACCAGCAACCCATTGCTTTTTTACCGAACAATCTTTTTGTAGTATCAGAACCGACTTTGAATTGAGCATTCAAGTTGTTATCTGTAGCCAACAACGGAGAAAATCCGTGAGTAGCACCTGAAGTTGTGATTTCAATACAACCTAAATCCTGATATTTTTTGAAAGCGGCAATCAAATCCATGCCATATTTATTAACAAATGAATCTTTGATATTGTTAAACCAATCATAGTAATATTTTGCCAAATATTTCAAGTGTTGAGAGTGCGGAACTTTCGGATCAGGATATCTGTCCAAATCTTTTGAAACACTCGCAATTCTTGTATCCAAATATTCAACAAAACCTTGTTTTAAATGTTCATCGTTTAATTGTTCAGCCAAAATCGGAGTAATACCAACTGTTAACTTTGCTTTAATTCCTTCATCATACAATTCTGAAATTGCATTGATTAGCGGCACATAAGTTTCTGCCATACATTCATAAAGGTTCTCTTCACCAAACGGCCACATACCCGCTTTCCTATAATAAGGAAGGTGACTGTGTAACATAAAAACGAATTGACCTACTGACATTTTTTCCTCCAATCTACTGAACTATACATAAATATAATTCATTTATGT
>CAVKDD010000233.1:0-3209 GCA_963654845.1 Acutalibacteraceae bacterium
TATATTGAAGAAAAGTGGGTGTGTAATGTATAAGGTAATGGCTCTTGATATAGGCACAAAACGCATCGGAATCGCCTTGAGCGACTACTTGTTAATGCTTGCCAACGGACATTCTTATATTCCGAGAGAACCCGATGAAGAGGCTCTTTCTTCAATTTATAAAATTGCAAAAGAAAATAATGTACAAAAAATTGTTGTGGGCTTACCGCTAAATATGGACGGTACAAAAGGTTTTCAGGCGGAAAATTGTGAAAATTTTGCCGCAAAAATTCAAGGTTATGAAGTTGTTTTTGAGGACGAAAGATTGACTTCAAACACTGCGGAAGAAAATTTGAGACAGAAAAAAATAGACTTTAGAAAAGACAAAGGTTTAGTTGATATTGAAAGTGCTTGTATTATACTTGAACAGTACCTTGCACGCAAAAATTAAGGAGAAAAACAATGGCAGAAGAAAATGATATTATTGAAATTACAGATGAAGACGGTAACGTAATTAAATGCGAACTTTACGATATCGTTGAAGTTGAAGGCAAACAATACGCAGTGTTGGCAGAAGAAGGTGCTGACGAAGAAGAAACAGAATTAGTTTTGATGCGTATGGTTGAAAACGGTGACAGTGACGAAGTATTTTTTGAAACTATTGATGATGATGACGAATTTGAAAAAGTACAAGAATACATCGAAAGCTTGGCAGAAGAAGAAATTGACGAATAATAAGGACGGATATTTTGTTTGAAAAATTTACCGAAAAAGCGATTAATGTAATTGTAGAAGCACAGAATATAGCAATTTATGACCATTCCGACAAGGTGTTGGCGGAACATTTGTTGCTGGCTTTGATTAAGGAAACGAAAGGATTTTGTGCCAAAATTTTCAAAACGTATAACATTACTTATGAACGTTTGGCGGAAGAAATTTACTTGAGTTTGAATATAGAAGAAGCCGATATGACTTCATCAATCCCTTTCAGTGAAGATTTCAAACGAATATTGACCTCAACAATGGATTTGATTGACAAGTCCGGAAATTCAACCGTTCACTATGAACATTTGGTACTTGCGGCAATTAGTGATAAACAGTCTAAAATCCCGCAATATCTTGAAAATTTGGGCTTCGATATCGCCAAATCCAAACCGTTAATTGAAAAACTTGTTCAACGCAAGGTTAAAAAAGACTTGCACCCTGAACTTGGCGAAAATAAAGAACCTGAAGTAAATCCTGCTCATGAAACGGATATGTTGTTTGAAAGTCCGCAGGCATCAAAAATTTTGAAAAGTGCTGCTACAAAATTGGCGGTATCAGGGCATGAAATGCTCGGAACAGAACAAATTTTATCTTCTGTTTTGGAAAGCGGTGAGCCTGAATTGTTGAATATTCTTAGAAATTTTGGTGTTACAAAAGAGGCTTTTGAACAAAAATTAGAGGGTATCAAATCTCGAGAAGCCGAATATGACGGCAGGCAGGTTGTCTTTACGCCTGTTGCATCGGATGCGATGAGTTTGGCTTTGCAGACCGCAAAGGAATTAGGTTCGTCTGATGTTTTGCCCGAACACATGATTTTAGGCTTGTTGAAGGCGAAAAAAGGCGTGGCTTATGATATTTTAAAGAGCCTGAATATCAATGATGATGACTTGGCTCACGGAATTATCAAGCCGATTGAAAAACAAATGCCTGAAACCCTTACTATTCTTCGACTTGCAAAACAAGAGGCTCGCAGAATTGGTCGTGGTGTTGTCGGAACGGAAATGTTTTTACTCGGAATTATCGGTGAGGCAACGGGTTTGGGTGCGATTGTTTTGAAGGAATTAGAGATAAATATTCGAGATGCCCGTATTGTTGTTGAGCAAATTATCGGGGGCGGAAACGAGTATTGCGAGAACGAAATCGTCTTTACCAAACGTGCCAAAAGGGTTCTTGAAACGGCTTGGGAACATGCCAAAAAAGAAAATAAGGTTAAAATCGAATCTTCAGATTTGTTGTGGGCGATTACGACAGAACCCGAATCCCTTGCTATGCAGGCTCTTGAACAACTCGGAACTGACGTTGTCGAAATTAGAGAAGGCATAAAAAAACATCTTAAAACCGCTTAATTTATTATGGAAAATATCAAAGCGACAATTAAATCTTTTTTGGAAAAATACGAATTAAACGATAAGTCGCAAACGTATCTTGTCGCTTTTTCAGGCGGTTTTGACTCTATGTGTTTGCTGGATGCTTTGAAAAAAGTTGCTCAAAAAAATAAGATTGTTGCACTTCACCTCAATCACAAATGGCGAGGGGAAGAAAGCGATAACGAAGAGATAAATTGCCGTGATTTTTGTCAAAAAATCGGGGTGGAATTTTATAGCGAAAATTTATCTTCCGATGTTCCGAAAACCGAAACGGCGGCTCGTGAAGCAAGATATAAATTTTTTGAAAAATGCAGTGAAAAATTTGACAGTAAAATAGTTTTTACGGCTCACAATAAAAACGATAATGTCGAAACTTTGATTTACCGAATTTGCACGGGGACGGGCGTTACGGGCTTGCAGGGAATTGCACCGCACAGGGAAATTTATTATCGTCCGTTGTTGTCGATTTCAAGAGATTTGATTGAAACTTATTGCAAAAATAATTCGCTTTGTCCGAATTTTGACAGTTCAAATTCTGATACAAAATATAAAAGAAATTATATCAGGGCAAAAATTATACCTGAAATTTTGACTGTTAATCAAAATGCGATTGATAAAATAAATTCGCTATCTGATATTGCAAAAGAGGAAACTCAGTTGCTGGACGAGTATATGGCGATTGTTTTGTCAAAAATTACGGACGGAAATAAGATTAAAACTCACAAATTTTTTGCTCAATCCGTTGCCATGCAAAAACGAATTATTTACAAAATTTTTCAAGATTACGGGCTGGAATATGATAAAACAAAAATCCTAAATATTTTGGATTTTTTGAGCGAAAATTCTGAATTAAAATCAGGCAAAACCTGTTCTCTCACAAGTGATTTATGGGTGTTTGTAAATTGTAATTATTTTGAAATTATTACAAAAAAATCCGAAAATTTACCGCAATTTCACATTTTACATGAGGGAATTTTTGAAAATAACGGATATGTTTTTGAACTCGAAAAGTTTGAAAAAGAGGTGAAAAAATTTCCGCCGTCCGATGAGAGTGTGGCGTATGTCGATTTGAGTAAATTTCCTATAAATTTTGAAATC
>CAVKDD010000234.1:0-3206 GCA_963654845.1 Acutalibacteraceae bacterium
TGATTGCGTTTTGAAGTATTACGGAATTGATATAAAGGGCGTAATTTTTGACACCTTGCTTGCTTGTTATATCAAGGATTCTAATGCAAATTCCGATTTTGATATTCAATGTATGGAGCAAATTAACCATATTTTGGCATCAATGGTAACCGATGATAAAAAAAACTCGTTTGGCGATAGCAGCAAGTCTGTTTTGCTGAATTATGTTGCCGATGTAATGCAATCCTTGTTTGAATTGACTAAATATTGGGCAGAAAAACTTAATCCTCGTGAACTTGCAATCCTTTCTGATATCGAAATCCCGCTATCAAAGGTTTTGGCTGATATGGAGCGTGCGGGCGTTTCGGTTGATAAACCGTATTTGTACGGTTTGACCGAGGAATTGGATAAAAAATTATACAATGTTGAACAGAAGATTTTTGAACTTGCGGGAGTTGAATTTAATATTAAGTCGCCGAAACAGGTTGGAGAGATTTTGTATGATAAATTGGAATTGAAATCCAAAAAACGAGGTAAGGCGAAAAAATCCACAGGTGCTGAGGTTTTGGAAAAACTTGCGGAAGAATTTGAAATCGCAAGATTAATTTTGGAATACCGCAAATATTCAAAATTGATTACGACTTACACTGATGTTTTGCCTGATTTGGTGGATATAAAAGACGGCAGAATCCACACTTCGTTTAATCAAACCGTAACAACAACGGGCAGGTTGTCGTCTTCAAATCCGAATTTGCAAAATATCCCCGTGCGAACGGCTGAGGGTAACAAAATCAGACAGGCTTTTGTCCCGAGAGATAGAGAAAATTATTTGATTTTATCGGCGGATTATTCGCAGATTGAATTGAGATTGCTGGCACATGTTTCAGGGGATAAGCATCTTATTGAGGCGTTTAATTCGGGTATTGATGTTCATACATTGACGGCTTCAAAGGTTTTTGAGGTGCCTGTTGAAGAGGTTACGAAAGAAATGCGTTACAAGGCTAAGGCGGTCAATTTCGGAATTGTCTATGGACAAAGCAAATACGGATTGGCAAAAGCATTGAAAATTAAACCTGATGAGGCTGAAAGGTTTATAAATAAGTATTTTGAAATATATTCGGGCGTTAAAGCTTATATGGAAAATATGGTTCAGCTTGTTGAAGAGCAAGGCTATGTTGAAACTATTTTCGGACGTCGCAGATATTTGGAAAATGAAATTAACAGTTCAAACGCTATGGTGCGTGAGTTTGCAAAACGTGCGGCGATAAATCATCCGATGCAGGGTTCGTCTTCCGATTTGATTAAGATTGCAATGGTTGATTTTGCAAAAAGTTTAAAGGAAAATAAGTGTAAATCAAAACTGATTTTGCAGGTTCATGACGAATTGGTTGTGGAAACGGCAAAAAATGAATTTGAATTGGTTAAGAAGTTGGTAAAAGAGGCAATGGAATTAAATCAGCCGTTGAAAGTTCCGTTGTTGATTGATATAAATGCAGGTGAAACATGGAAAGAAGTATAAAAATTTTATTATCATTGTTTGTTTTGATGACTATGTGCGGGCTTCCGACTTTTGCGGTCGGCGAACCGTTGAGCTTGAGTACCTTGATTACCTCACAGAATGTGACTTTTGATAATTGCACAAAAGTGTTCAATACGGACAATTCTTCTCTGTTTTATTTAACTCTTGCGGCGATTAATGCTAATCGTTTTGATGTTGATGAAATTCAGTCAAATTCGGGGTATATCTTGTTTACAGCCGTGAATAAACAGTTTTTGGCAACGATTTCAAACGTAAACACTTCTCAAGGCTTGCTGAAAATTACACCTGTTGACGGTTCGTATTATTTCCAACCGGGGATTTGCTCAAATATTTTCAAATATATTGATTTGAATATTTCCAAAAAGCCTGAAGTTATTTTTTAGTTGAGTTTTTCAAAGGCTTCTTTTACGATGTCAGAAATATTGAAATCTTCTTCAACTTCTTTTGTCGTAAGCCAAACAAGGTATTCGATGTTTCCCGCAGGTCCTTTGATTGAGGAATAAGTTAATCCTTGGATAAAAAATCCCAAACTTTTGGCAAAGTCTGTTACATTTGTGATTACTTCGTTGTGAGTTTTCGGGTCACGAACGACTCCGCCTTTTTCAATTTTATCTTTTCCTGCTTCAAATTGCGGTTTGATAAGGCAAATCATTTCGTGGAAATCAGGATTTAGCAAGGTTTTTAGGTTTGCTAAAACTTTGGTTAGTGAAATAAAAGACAAATCACTCACGAGCAAATCTGCGACTTCTTCGCCTTCTGCGTAAATATCATTAAAAGTACAAATTTTGAGATTAGTTTTTTCGATTGTTTTAACTCTTTTATCAGAACGAATTTTCCAATCGAGTTGTCCGTATCCGACATCTGCCGCATAGACAAATTTTGCACCGTTTTGTAATAAACAGTCCGTAAATCCGCCTGTTGAGGCTCCCGCATCAAAACAAATTCTGTTTTGAACCGTGACATTAAAGGTATCAAGTGCTTTTTTCAGCTTAAATCCGCCACGAGAAACGAAAGGCATAGATTTTACTTTGATTTCGTATTCTTTGTTAAGGTTAATTTGAAATCCCGCTTTTGTGATGTATTCATCATTTATTTTGACGTTGCCTGCCAAAATTGCGGCACTTGCTTTGCTTTTTGTGTCGAAATAGCCTAAATCCGTCAAATATTTATCAAGTCTTTCTTTATTTTGCATTGAAGTGAAAAATCCTTTCGGCATTTTTTGTAGTTTCTTGTGCGATAATGTCCGCTGTTGTGTTGCGAAGTTTTGCAATCTCTTCCTCCACATATTTTACATACGCAGGTTGGTTTTCTTTACCTCTGAACGGAACAGGGGCAAGATACGGGTCATCTGTTTCCAGTAGCAGGTATTCCAGCGGAATTTGTGCGGCAACTTCTTTTGCCTTTATTGCGTTTTTAAAGGTTACAACTCCGCCAAGTGCGATATAAATTCCTTCTTTTATACATTCTTTTGCAAATTCGACACTTCCCGAAAAGCAATGTAGAATTGCGGTTGAGTTTTTGTTGTATTTTTTTAAGATTTCCAAAGTGTCCTGATGAGCCTCTCGAGAGTGGATATTTAGCGGTAAATTCATTTGGTTTGCAAATTCAATTTGTTTTATAAAAATCTCTTTTTGCAAATCTTTGAACGATTTGTCCCAATAGTAATCCAAGCCGATTTCTCCGATTC
>CAVKDD010000235.1:0-3206 GCA_963654845.1 Acutalibacteraceae bacterium
GAATAAAAGATACACATATCACTGAGCAGTTTTTGCAAGAGGTTAAAGACAACAAAATCGTTAAAGATTTCTTAGAAAAAAATACATTGACTAGAGCAGATGACGGAACAATTTACGGTTTGACTTCGCCTGCTGAGTTTGTCGCAGAAACCTTTAGTTTAAAAATTCAAGGGACACCAATTCCAAAAGAAGTTGAAACTCTTTATCAAAAATACGGCGGTCCAAAGGTCGGATAAACGTTCATCAATAATACAAAATACCTCGTTTGTGACAATTTCCAACGAGGTATTTTTATAATTTAAACTATGATTTATTATTAAATTTGATTTAATGAAATTGCTTTGACTCCTGCATAACGAGCCTTGTCCATAAGTTTTACGACTGCTCCGTGAGAGGACGTTCCGTCTGCATGTATCAACATTCCGTCAGGATAATCCTTAATCGCACCTTTAAGGATTGTTCCGAGTGAATCAGGTGAAACCTCTTCATTATTGATATAATATTTATCGTTTGAGGTTACCGTAACCGTCAAAATTTGCGGGTCTTTGTCAATTTGAGATTGTTCGACATTTTCAGGTACTGACAAACTGATTCCCTGTTTGTCCAACATTGGTGCAATTACCATCATAATAATCAGCAAAACCAAGAAGATATCCGTTAATGGTGTAATATTAATCTCGTTAAATGTATCTCTCATTATTCGTTATCCTCCGGAAGTTTTACGTTCTTCTTTTCCAGTTCTTTTTGGTCTTTTTTGTTTAAAGGTTCGCCCGCAACAACAAGTTTTTTATAATCCGCATCTTGTGCAGCGTTCATGATTTCCATAATCTTTGCACTTTTTACTGCTTTGTCAGCCTTTACGATAACCTCAGGTTCTTCATCCGAGCCTTTTGCGGCAAGTAACTTGTCAGTCAACTGACTTGCTGATGTACTTTCTCCATTCACATACATCACGCCGTCTTTTGTTACCGATACGGTCACTTTGTTTTCGTCAATATTTACCCCGTTGTTTACCTCAGGTACGTCAACCGCATTATCCATTGACTGGAAGGACGGTGCAACTACCATCATGATGATTAACAATACCAAAAAGATATCTGTTAACGGTGTGATATTGATTTCTGTGAATAACTGTTGTTTTTTCTTTTTATTATTAAATGCCATTTTGACTACCCGATTATTATAAGTTTACTTTTGATGAAGAATATTTGCTTTTAGGTTCGTTTTCGCCATCAATGAAGCTCAAGAACAACAATTTGATAAGTTGGAAATCGTCTTCATAGTGTTTTACAACTGATTGGAAAGAGTTGTAGAAGATTACCGCTACAATCGCAACTCCAAGACCGAAGGCTGTAGCAATCAACGCTGAACCGATACCTGAAGCAACCGTTGCCGCTTGGTTTCCTGAATCAGCCAAAATGTTGAAGGTTAACAAGATTCTGACAACAGTACCGAACAAACCTAAGAATGGTGCAACACCACCGATTGTACCAAGTATTGTTAAGTGGCTTTCAAGTCTTCTTGTTGCCAACGCTGCTGAAATATCGAATGATCTTGAAAATCCGTTCTTTTGTTCCTTGAAAATTCTAACCGCTTCTTCAATAACGTCACCGATAACGCCGCCACATCTCAAAGCTGTATTTTGAGCACCTGACAAGTCGTTTTTAGAAAGATATTTGTTTAACTCTCTCATGTAAACAGTGATGTCACGTTGGTTCTTTTGGTAGAAGGACCATTTTTTGATTACCACGCCCAAAACTAAAACCGAGCATACGAAAATCGGTAATAGTACAGGCCAGTCCATTTTAATTGAATCTAATAATAATTCCATAGTTTTTTATCCTCATTTCTTGTCGTAATAACTTTATCTAACCTTTGCTCCGTAAACATTATAATCAAATGTAAACTGGATATCGATATTTGCTCCCTTATATTCAGGCGGTAACGCTCTGAACGGTGCGGCAACTTTTACTGCGTTAATTGCGGCTTGGTCAACGTTTTGAAGTCCTGATGATTTATAAACGCTGACAGATAGCAATTTTCCGTCTTTTGCAATCTTGAATAACAGAACTACACGTTTACTTTCGTTGCCCTTTGGAGGTTCCCAATTCATTTTTATTCTTCTTTGAAGTTCTCTCATGTATGGTCCGAAATCAGGTTCACGGATTGCATCTATTCCCGGACGACCTCCGCCGCCACCCGGATTTCCGCCTCCTGCTCCTGTTCCTCTGCCGTATCCTGAACCGCCCGTGCCTGAACCCGAGCCGCTTCTACCTGTGCCTGAGCCTGAACCCGATGCAATTTTATTGCCCGATCCGCTACCAACAGGTGCAAATGTCGGATTTGGTGCATAAGTTCCGCTACCTCTTGAGCCGCCGTTGCTTGATGAGCCCGAACCGCCTATAGGTCCTGTTGAATATTGCCCTGTTTTTGTTCCGCCTGACGGTACGGGAACTTTAAACGGTGTACCTGTAGGTCTTTGTGTAGGTTTTGGTGTCATTGGCGGTTTTATTGAAGGTCTTGCCGTTGGCGGTTGAGGTTTTGCAAGTTGTGGTTTTTGCACTGCCTGTTGAACCTCAGGTGACGGCGTAACATTTTTCTGAGTTGTTGTTTGTTTTTGTGGTGTCGGTTTCTTCGCAGGTGAAGGTGCGACACTTTGAGTAATTTTACTCATTATAGATTGTTTTTTAGGTGCGGCTTGAGCCTTGACAGGTGTTTTTGGTCCCGCACTTCCGCCTTGAGCAGGTTTTGAAGGTGCTGCTGACGGTAACGAAACAGGCTTTTTAGGGTCATTTATTCCGCCCGTGCGAGAATTTTTATCTGCTCTAAATCTTGTATTCGCATCTTTAGGTTTTTGTTCTTTCTCCACAAGTACAAATTCAATATCATTAACATGCGGTTTTGGCTTGTTGAACATTGTAAGTTGAATGCCAAAAATTGCCAAAATCGTGATTATCAGCCACAAAATAGCAACTGCAACAGGGTGAGCAATCAAAGAAATCAGCATCGCTTTCTTCATTGAAATACTTGTGTCTTTATCCCTTACAACCGCAGGCATTCTGTATTCTGATGAATTTGTGCTTTTTGTATTAAACTCTCTGTTCAAATTTTCTGTAAATTTATTTAGTATCGACATCTTATTCCCTAACAACAAATATTATAGTCTTATTTGTTTACATTTTATTTTAAAGCAACAATGTTAATAT
>CAVKDD010000236.1:0-3194 GCA_963654845.1 Acutalibacteraceae bacterium
GTGACTTTTGTTGTTAAATTTTCTAAGTTTTCAGAATGACGATAGCTTTGTTAACCTTATTTATGATTAGTTACAAACTCTTCAAAATCTGTAAAATCAATGATTTAAACTGCGGTTTAACCTTATTGGTCATCTCGATTACTTCTTCATGTGCCAAATTCTTTGTAGAAACACCGCTTGCGTAGTTTGAAATACAACTAATTCCCAAAACTCTCATTCCGCAGTAATTTGCAACAATCGCCTCAGGCACGGTTGACATTCCGACAGCATCCCCGCCCATATATCTGAACATTTTAACCTCAGCAGGGGTTTCATAGCTCGGACCTGAAGTCGCCACATACACGCCGTGTTTCAAATTTATGCCCAACAAATGCGAAACAGAATCTGCAATTTTGATAAGAGTTTTATCATAAATTGCTGACATATCGGGAAATCTTACGCCCAAAGTTTCGTCATTCGGTCCAATCAAAGGATTTTCACCCATAAAGTTGATATGGTCGGTTATCATCATAAAATCACCGGGACGATAACTTTTATTAACAGCACCTGCCGCATTTGTAATAATTATGGTTTTCACGCCCAATTTTTTCATAACCTTGACAGGATATGTCACGTCCTTCATTGAATGACCTTCGTAATAATGATTTCTGCCCTGCATCATCACAACTCTTTTGCCCATAATTTCGGCAAATACAAGTTGACCTTTATGTCCCGGAACGGTTGAAGAGACAAATCCCGGAATTTTATCATAAGGAATCGCATAGGTTGAATATTCATCAGCCAAATCACCAAGTCCCGAACCCAAAATCATACCAATTTCAGGTACAAAACCGTCTGTAAACATTTCAATATAATCTAACGTATCTTTATTAACCATAACCCCACACCCTTGACACTAAAAAAGCACAACGGTACAAAACCGCCGTGCCTTAAAACTTTTATTAACCTACTAATCTGTTATCATCCGCTTCTGATGCTTTAACCATCAAAGCGTGTTCAATAGGATTTTCTCTTGAATATGTTGTTTCGTGTACATCTTCAAAACCAAAATCTTCACGAGCCTTTCTTGCTTGGTTTTCATCAACGATTTTCTTTGCAAGTTCAGCAATTTCATAAACAAGTTTATATCTGTTATCTGAATTTTCATTCAAATCCCATGCAACTTTAATAATTTGATCCATACTAAAAATTCCTCACTTTTACTATGTTTTAATAATATAATACAAATAAAAATTTAGCAAGTAGTGTTATTTTGTTAATAGAATGTTACAATAAATTCAAGAATTAGCAAAAAATTAACAACAAAGGTTTTAGAATAAATACAGGTAGTAAAAATAGGAGATGTTCAGTGTTAGAAGTATCAGGTGTTTCAAATTACGGAAAAACGGCAAATGTAAATTTTGGCAGAGGCATAAAAAAATATGATGATGTAAAAGATTTAGAGGAAGTAAAATATCTTGCTGCCCCACCAAAAGAAGATTCTTTTGAACAAGAACATTTGGAAGGCAACAGAGGGCTTTCAAAAGCAGACAAACAACAAATTTTACACGATGCAAGATCAAAAGCCGCAGGTTGGGCAATTTTCGGCGAAGGTTTCAGCACCTTGTACTATGCTTTACGTTCAGACGAAAAGATTTCTAAAAAATTTGATTTAGACCCTGTACAAGATAAAAAACTAATTCGTCAAATCAAACGTGACCAAACTATCGCAACAATTCCGGCAGCAATTCCTGGACTTGGTACACTGTGGGCATTAGGTGCATATATCTATTGCAAAGTTCAAGACCCTGAAGATATCACAGTTAAAGGTTAAAATTAACACATTTTTAAAGGGCGGGCGAGATGAAATCTCGCCCGCCCTTCTAATCTTATTTCCCCGTTATTTCGTGATACATTTCCATATACTGAACTGCACTGCGTTTCCAAGAGAAATCTGTTGTCATTGCGGATTTTCGCATTGCATCAAACACATATTTATCCGTATAAACATACAAGGCACATTTAATCGCATTCAGCATATCCCAGCCGTTATACGCCCAGAACTTGAAGCCGTTTGAATTGTCCAGCGGATAACCCGTCACGGTATCTTCCAAGCCGCCTGTTGCTCGAACAATAGGCAAAGAACCGTAACGCATTGCAATAAGTTGGCTCAAGCCGCAAGGTTCAAATCTTGACGGCATCAGGAAGAAATCACTTCCCGCATACAAAAGGTTTGCCAATTTCGAGTCATAACCGACAAAAGTTCTGATATTCGGGGTGTTATTTGACAACCAAATGAAAAGATTTTCGTAATCTTTATCACCGCTACCCATAAACACAAAATCAGCGTCAAGTTTTTGCAACTCATACTGCATATCTCTTATTAAATCAATACCTTTTTGATTAACAAGTCTTGAAATAAACGCAATCAAAGGTCTTTCAGGATTATATTTAAGTCCGAAATATTCGCAAATTGCTTTTTTATTTTCCTCTTTTTTCTTCAAAGATTTCACATCATAATTTGCCTTCAAAGACTTGTCGGTTTTAGGATTGAAAACTTTGTAGTCAATACCGTTCAAAATTCCACGCAATTTATACTGAGCTCCACGCAAAGTATAGTCCATATTTTCGCCATACTCAGAACCCAAAATCTCACGGGAATAAGTCGGTGAAACCGCAACAACCCTATCAGAATATTGAATAGCACCCTTCATCCAGTTTACCATTCCGTAATGTTCACAACCCCATTGGTTATATACAATATCCTTACGCATATTTGCAAAATCCAAAACATTTGAATGCCAAATTCCCTGATATGCCAAGTTATGAATTTCAAAAACGCATTTTGTATTTGCCCAAAATTCATCAAACTTATAATTTGAATGCAAATACATCGGAATCATTGCAGTGTGCCAATCGTTTGCATGAATTACATCGGCTCTGAAATTCAAAGCTTTTGCATATTCCATAACTGCAAGCGAGAAGGAAATATATCTTTCGTGTTCATATTGAGGGTCAAGATATTTCGGATAAACCTCTTTGAAACAAGAAAAATACCAATCATTTTTTATAAAAAATACGTTTATATTTGTATCAGGCAATTTTGTCATATACAAATTAAATTTGTGAGGTTGAGAACCGAAAGTCAGCCACATTTCCGAATTTTCAAGTTCTTTAATCCCGTATTTTTCCTTATCTATACAACCGTGCAAAGG
>CAVKDD010000237.1:0-3185 GCA_963654845.1 Acutalibacteraceae bacterium
CTTTTTTTGTAACAAATGCAATCATTCCACCTATAGCGGTAGCAAGTCCTGCAAGTAGGGTAAGGCTGAATGCCATTGCGAAATTACTCTGTGTAATCATAAATGTATCCTTCCGTAGTTATAATATCACAAATATTTTTCAGGGCATGCCAAATTTAGCTTTACAATTTATATTTTATTAACAAAAGGCATGCTTTTTATGCGTAATCTGTGTTTGAGGCATGCTTATATTGAGTTTTATTAAGAAATATTAACAAAAACGGCTAATATGTCGGGTGGGCTAAAACCATGTCGTGGTCATGATTTCAGCCGTTTTGTGAAGAAGAAAAAGTTTACAGAAATAAATATTTTGGACATGCCCGAAAAACAGGGTACAATTAAATTATGCTCATGTTTTGAGTAATTTCTTGTAGAGGTTAAATGATGTTTGATATGATTAAGAAAAATCTTTTGCAAATACAAGAAGAAATCGCACCTTGTAAACCTAGAATAATCGCAGTTACGAAGTATTTTGATGAGGGAGCTATGCAGGCGGCTTATGAAGTTGGTCTGCGGGATTTCGGAGAATCAAGAGTAATTGAAGCAGCTGAAAAGATTGCGAGATTACCGCAAGAGGTAAGAGAAAATTCAACTTTTCACTTTATCGGTCATTTACAGACCAACAAAGTGAAACACGTTGTAAAGGTTTTTGATTACATTCACTCGGTGGATTCTTTGAAGTTGGCACAAAGCATTTCACAGCACGCTTTCGCGATTGGTAAAGTTCAGAAAATTCTTGTTCAAATTAACAATGCTAACGAAGAACAAAAATTCGGATTTTCAAAAGAAGAAATATTTGAGGTTTTGCCTGAGATATTGAAATTACCGTCAGTGGAAGTTGTCGGGGTTATGAATATGGCACCTTTGGGGATTGCTGAAGAAGAAATCGGCAGACTTTTTGAGGAAATAAAAGAAATTAGAAATTCCTTGGAAGAAAAATGCGGTTGTAAATTACCGGAAATTTCAATGGGAATGAGTCAGGATTATTACATAGCGGTTAAACATGGTGCAACAATGTTGAGGATAGGTAGAAAATTATTTAAATAGATTACGGAGGAGAAATCGGTGGCAGCAATAGTTGATAATTTGAAAAAATTTGCAAATTTTGTAGTTGATAGTATAAATGGTGAAGATAGTCCGTTCGGTTCATTGAACGAACCTGAAGAAGATGACGGCTACTATGTTGAAGACGGTAACGCAGTTCGAGTTATGGAACCGCAACAAGAACAACCGATTATTGAAAGACATGAAGCAAAAGTTCTAAATCACCCTAGCATTAATAGAGGCGGTAATGAAATTATAGTTGTTGAACCTCGTTCATTTGACGATGCTGCCACAATCGTTCAACACCTAAAAGACAGAAAAATCGTTATGATTAATCTTCACTTGTTAGAAAAAGCACAATCACAAAGAACAATCGACTTGGTTTGTGGTGCTGCAATGGCTTTGAACGGCAATCCAAAAAGAGTTGGTGACGGAATGTTCGTATTTGCACCGAGCAACGTTGTATTGTCAACAGATACAAACAGCCAACCAAACAAATTTGATAGTTCTGCATGGAGTCCGTATCTCCAGTAGAATGATTTTGGTATGAGAAGAGAGATAGTTTAGACATTTACAGGGCAGTTTATCTGCCCTTTTTATTTTGCTAAAAAAGGGGGCAAATGCCTTGCTAAAATGTCGGTTGGGCATACTTGCCCAACGAGTGGAAATATACTCGTTGACTGGTTATAAGCCAATCGCAAAGTAGCTCTGCGTTGCCACGCCGACATCATAATTTTAAATGTCAGGCAGTGCCGTGACCTACGTTTGGGCTTAGCAATGTGTGTTCAATGTTGAAAATATAAGCGAACCAACGAACCTGTGGTAAGACGTTTCAAACAGATTGTTACAAAGCGAACCAACGAACCAATGGTGAGTTGTGTGAGCCTGTATGCGTAGGCGAAGCCGAAGAAGAATAACAAGAAAATTTATTTGCTCATTACATTCACAAAAATTTTCTAAGTTTTCAGAATGACGAGCCACTTGGTAAGCCCACCAAATAGTCAGTTCAGGGTGACTTTTTTGTTTTAAAATTTCTCTCACATCTATGCTTCGTAGCGTTTAAAGGATTTTTCTACGGCTTTTGAGATAATTTGTTTTGTTGAATCGTATTCTGTAGTCAATGATGAAATCTCTGTATCAAGGTTTTTCATCTTCATATCAATTTTATCTTCTTTGTTTTCGATTTTTGTTTTTTCTGTATTGTATTTTGCTTCTGCAACAGCAATAGCACTTTCATCGGAAACCTCTAAAATTGCACGGTCTGTTGAGTATGAACCTTGATAGTAGTAACCGTCTTCTGCGATTGAGGAAATAAATGCCAAACCGTTTTTGAACAAGCCTGTCATGTAGTCAACGTCTTCGATTTGTTCGTTTTCAGTCCAACCGTTCATGCAAATTTGGTTGAATAACGCATCATAGAAATTTGCATAAAGGTTGTCATCGTCTGAGTCAACTTCTGTTTGACCTGCTACTGTGAATTGGAAATCACTACGTTTCGGGTCGTATAGGTTTGATTCCGATAAGTTGCCGACTTTGTAGTTGTATGCTGTATTATCAATGCCTTCCATATATTCAACGTAGGCTGTCAAAAATACTTGAGCAAGGTTATTCAAGTTGATGTAACTTTCGGATGTTTGTTTGTGAGTTTTACCTGAGCCGTTTCTTGCACAAGTGAAGTAGAAGCCCAAAACCCCGTTAGATAGAGTTTCTTTGCCTGAATCATAACCGTTTCCGATTTTGCTCGGGTCTTCAACACCGACTTCTTCCATTATGTTACGGTATGAGAGGTTGCCGACACCTGAGCCGTCATTCGGTTCAGTGTGGTGTTTTCTATCTGATGAGGATTCACTGTGTGTGTTGTTGTACATATTTGTACCTGCTTGTTGCAAGTCACTGTTTGGATACAACAAATTGTAAACAGCATTACTTGCATATTGAATAGCAGTTTCGCTTGCTTTGTAACCGCCCAATACTGTTGTGAATTGGTCTGTCATCCATTGCAAGAAGGAATCTTCACCGTTTAATAATTTGTCTTGTAAGTACATTGTTGTCGTAACAGGTGTACGTTCACCATATATACTTTCCATTGACAAGATGTACTG
>CAVKDD010000238.1:0-3181 GCA_963654845.1 Acutalibacteraceae bacterium
GAAATAATAAAAAGAGGGTGTCTTCGTATTCAAGGAAACGTAAATATTCAACCGGAAGTGCTGATAGTGCTTTTGAAGCATACCCTACTTACAGAAGAAGAAAACAAACCTCATTCCGTAAGGTGCTTACTTTGATGACTATTGTTTTCTTTATATCAGTGTTTGCAATTTTTCTTTTTGCAAGCAATAAAGACTTTTTGAACGATAAGTTTGGTGAAAACTCCTTCTTATCGGGAATTTTGACGAAATTGTCAAGAGGGAACAGTTCAAAAGAACCGGGATTCACTTTGCCGTTTGGAATGAGAAGACAAAATATTTTGTTGTTAGGTGTTGATTCAAACGGTGCGGATTCTGATTTGTGGGTCGGAACTCGTACGGATACAATGATTTTATTAAACATTGACCCGAGAACAAAAACCGTCAATGCGTTGACTATTCCAAGAGATAGTAAGGTTTATTTGCCAAAAGGTATGGGTATTCAAAAAATTAACGCAGCACACGCTATCGGTGGTGTCGAAATGACTAAAAAGACTATTGAAGACACTCTTGGCGTGCACGTTGACAGATATATTATGTTCCATGACGATGCTGTTCGTGAAATCGTTAAAGCTTTGGGCGGTGTTGATATTTATGTTGAAAAAGACATGCACTACAACGATAATGCGGGACATTTACATATCAATTTGTCAAAAGGTAAGCACCATTTGACAGAAAAAGACGTAGTCGAATATTTGAGATTCAGACACGATGCACTTGGTGATATCGGTAGAACTCAACGTCAACAATGGTTCTTGAGAGGTTTGCTTGCTGATTTGCAAAAGCCTGAAACGATTGCAAAAATTCCGCAAATTATTTCTGTTGCGAATAAATATGTTAAAACTGATATGTCGGTTTACGAAATGTCACAGTATGCGGCACTTGCAAAGAGTTTCGACAAGGATAACATCGAAAGTGCAATGCTTCCTGGTGCTCCTAATAAGCATGGTTATACAAGTTATTGGATTCTTGACCCTAAGAAAACTCAAGAAGTTGTTGACAGACTTGTTTATCGTCAAATGGCTAACGAAAGAAAAGAAACTTATACCGCAAGTATTATGAGTGCTCCGGGAAATGCTCAAGAAGCAAGAGAATTGAAAGAAGCACTTGAAAAAGCAGGCGTTCAGGTTAAATGTTCGGGAACATTGAGAACTGCTCACTCTCAGTTCATTGCTCATTCAAAATATGTAACTATTGATTACTATTCTGATTTGAAGAAAGAAGTTCCTGAAGTTAAATCAAGACAATTTGTTTATGACCCTGCAACATATATGTGTGCGGATACCGATTTTACAATAGTAACAGGTGGCGATAATAATTTTTAATCTGTATTAAGGAGAGCGTTTTATGGTAATGAATGCAATAATTAACAGAAAAAGTGTCAGAAGATACTCAGAACAGGCGATTCCTGATGATGCTTTGGCTAAAATCTTGGAAGCGGGCAGATTGGCTCCGTCTTGGGTAAATGTTCAGCCGTGGAAGTTTGTTGTGGTTACAAATCAAGAAGTTAAAGATATTCTTTGTGAAGCTTCAGGCGGGCAAAAACAAGTGCAAACCGCTCAAGCCGTAATTTGTTGTGTTGCTGATTTGGACGATTGGAGCAATACAAAATTCGGTAAGATTTTGGCTGAAAAAGGTGTTGATGATGCGACAATTACCGCTTATTTATCTTCTAAAACCTTAAATCCTTCAAATTTGGGCGAATATGAAGTTCTTTTGCGTAGTGTGGAACAGGTTACTTATGCCGTTGCCTATATGACTTTAGAGGCTCAAGAATTGGGAATCGGTGCGTGTGTTGTCGGAGCATTTGCTAATGAATTAACCAAAAGTGATGAAGATTTAACTAAAAAAGTGAAAAAAGCACTGGGTTTAAACGATAAACAAATTTTGGTTGATATGATAACTCTTGGCTATGAATTAAATCCGAAAGAAACTAATAAATTCAGAAAAGAAGCAAAAGACGTGATATTTTTTGAAAAAATTTAGTGTATCATCAACGATTGAAAACTGTTAAACAATATGTTATAATAATAAATAGAATTTAAACGAGGATACAACTATGATTTACTTAAATGAAGGAGATTTTACAATTATGGCGATTTCTGTAATCTTGCTGGTACTTGCAATTATTTTGGCTATTGCGTTCTACGGAATGTACACGGGCTTAATAAAGAAGAAAAACAAAGTTAATGAGGCAATGAGCGGTATTGATGTTCAACTGAACAAAAGATACAGCTTAATTCCGAATATTTTGACTATTGCTAATAAATTTATGGAACACGAAACTGAGTTGTTCGGACAAATTACCGCATTACGTTCACAGGCTGCAGGTATTCGCTCAACTCAAGACACTATTGCAAAGAAAATTGATTTGGATAATCAAATTGCCGCTAAAATGGGGCAGTTGATGGTTAATGTTGAAAATTATCCGCAACTGAAATCAGACCAAACAATGGCAAATGCTATGCAAACTTATAATGAAGTTGAGGAACATATTGCCGCAGCAAGAAGATTTTATAACAGTGCGGTAAATGATATCAATAATTCTATTGAAATTTTCCCTAGTTCCTTGATTGCGGGAATGCTCGGATTGAGCGTTTATCCGTTCTTTGAAGCGAGTGCGGAAGCCAAAAAAGAAATTAACGCATCTGATTATTTAAAATAATTGATTTTTTTAACGGATAATCTTCGGGTTATCCGTTTTTAAGTGCTTGTAGCTCAGGAGAATAGAGCGTGAGTTTCCGAAGCTCAAGGTCGGGGGTTTGATTCCCCCCAGGCACGAATTTTACAAGAAAAGGTTACTTTTGTTTGGAAAGTAACCTTTTTTTATTATGCTACAGGAATGAAAACTGCCGTAAGTCCCGGTTTGATGTTGTTTGTGATACCGTCAGAAACTGCTCTTCCCGTACCTGTTGTGATTTCGGTGTGACCGTAACGTTTGCTGTATCCGCCTTTGCCTTTGCCGTAAACCAAAATGCAACCTGCAGGTAATTTTTTAGGATCAACGCTAGAAACAGGAATTTCTTTGAAGTTTTTGTTTGCTCTTAAAATTCTTACCATTTCGTGAGCATCGCCGTTTACATATTTACCAAGACCTGCTGCAGCGATTGCGTTTTTAACATATCTTGCACAAAATCCCGTAAAT
>CAVKDD010000239.1:0-3174 GCA_963654845.1 Acutalibacteraceae bacterium
GATAAACGGAGGATAAATTTTTATGGGCAACAATTTAACGGTTGTGAACAAATATCAAAATGACCAAAAATTTACTGTTAAAGTCGAAGGAAATGTTCGGATTAAAAACTTCAAAGGTAACAGAAAAATGCAAGACCACGAAACAATGACTGTTGCAAAAAACGGTCAAGTTTCAACATATTATAAATGGAGTAACGCAAAAGAAGCCACAAAAGAATCCGCACTAAACCTGAATGCAACAAATTTTGGCATTTTTGACAAATTGAGAAAAGCCGATAAAAACGACAAAAATGGCGACAAATTGACACGCTCGGATTTGGAAGCCTTGAGAAAAGACAAGAACTTGCAAAAACAAATGCACGTTACTGTCAAATATGACCCACAAGAAAAAGTTTACGGCATTTATAATCAAAAAGAAAAAACTACATTATATTTTGATTACGACTAAAAATCATCTAACAAATCAAAAATTTCAAACATCGGTTGAAGCAAGTTTTCGACCGGTGTTTCTTCGTCTAATTCCAACGTAATTGTCGGAATATTTCGCTCCACACCGCAATAAGTTCCAAAACTCCCTGGAGTCGGATAACCGATACTGCCTTCAGCGGGATAGCCGATAATTTTTGAAATTTCTTCGGCAATTTCTTTTGCCGGCCCGTCATAATTGACGACTTTATAAGGAGCGTGAAGAGTTAAAATACAACAAGGTGAATATTTTTCAATAACCTCAATCACGAATTGAGTTTCGATTTCGCTTGCAGGTGCAACTCCGCCGAAATAATCGCTTGTACTGTCATCACAAGTCGCATTTTCGCCCTTATTTTGCCCCCAATTTTTTGTCGGGAAATTTCTGTTCAAATCCACCCCGTTAGAATTTGTCCGCCTTCCAAGTTGCATACCGTCAGGATTTAAACACGGAATAAAAAGAATATTTTTACCAAAGTCAGCATTTTTACCCCCCTTCGAAATCAAAGATTTCGGTTCCCCCTCAAGGGGGGCACATTCTGTTAATACTTTATTTATTACCGCTAACACACCTTCAATATTATTGGTAATATCAGTATTCCAAAACCTGAGGACTTTATATCCTCGTGATTTTAAATACAAATCTCTCTCAATATCTTTCTTTTTCCCTTTTCCGTAATTATGTTGCCCACCGTCAATTTCAATCACAAGATTAGACGAAAATGAAACAAAATCACAAATATATTTGCCAATCTGACATTGACGGCGAAACTTCACTCCATTAATTTGCCGTCCACGCAAATACTGCCAAAGAATAACCTCTTCTTTAGTCATGTTATTGCGTAAATTTCTTGAAACTCCGACATAGCTTTTATAATTCTGCAAGTCTTCATGTCCCCCGCTTGCAGGGGGACCGAAATCTTCTGACAAACAACATTCTGCCGACTCCCGAGTATTATCGGAGATTTCGAGGGGGAGTATATTTTTTTCGGCATTTGAAGATTTCAATTTCAAATATTCTTCAATCAGAAATTTCCCTTGCGGTTCGTCACCATGAAAAACACCGATTATCAAAACTCCGTTTTTTACGGGATTTCCGACCAATTCAACAGTATTGCCAAGCTTTGTTTTTGCCTGTTCCAAAATTTCCATACAAAACTCCAATTATTCAAAAATCGCATCAATAAAATCATCAGGGTTAAACGGTTTCAAATCTTCCATTTTTTCGCCCACCCCGACCAATTTTACAGGTAATTTCATTTCTCTTGCAATAGCAATAATTATCGCACCTTTAGAACTTCCGTCAAGTTTTGTCAACGCAACTGAGGTCAAATTTACCGCTTGTGAGAAGACTTTTGCCTGTTGCAACCCGTTTTGCCCCGTATTTGCATCAATTACCAAAATACTTTCTCTCAAGGCATCGGGAGCCTGTTTATCAATTACTGTTTTAATTTTTGAAAGTTCTTCCATTAAGTTAAACTTGTTTTGCAAACGCCCCGCCGTATCTACCAAAATCACGTCATAATTTTCATTTTTCGCCTTTTGGATTGCCTCATAGACAACAGATGCAGGGTCAGCCTTATCACGACGAACAATATCCGCTCCCGCTCTAACCGACCAAATATTTAATTGTTCTTCCGCCGCCGCCCTAAAAGTATCACCCGCAGCAACAAGAACCTTTTTGCCTTCCTGTTTAAATTTATACGCTAATTTAGCAATCAAAGTAGTTTTGCCGACACCGTTCACGCCCGCAATAAAATAAATATTCAACTCATTTTCTTTATAATTCAACTCGGTTGAACCCGCTTCCTGCAAGGTTTTCTTAAACTCGTTTTTTAAGTAATCCTTTAACTCGGACGGTTTTGCATCACGTTTTGCACGAAGTCTATCTACAAGTTCTGCCGCATAATCAACGCCCAAATCCGCACCAATCAGCGTATCTTCAATATCGTCCAATGTAAACTCGGAATATCTTTCCTCGTTTTCGTCAACATTTGCAAGGACATTTCCGACCAAATTCTGTGTGGTATTTGAAATCTTTTGTTTAAAATTTTCAATTTTATCTTTAAAAAATCCGAACATAGTTGGATAATAGCATAAAATCAACGATTTTTCACCCAGCGACAGAAAAAAGATATTTGCCTTTTTAATTTGACGAATTTTTCACAACGACACTTTGAATTTTTCAAAATATCAACAACTACAAACATTACATAAACTGCTTCACCCCAAACAGTATCAGGCAAAATGATATCTTCCTCTTCATCGAAACAAATTTCATTTTTTTGCATTTTACATTTGTCACTTTATGTACGTCATTGTATTTTATATAATAACAATGGTTTATATTTTTGTCAATCATCAACAATAAAATTAAACTGTTATTATGTTGAATATATACGAAGAAATCAGAATAATACTTCTACGCAAAGGTCTGTCTATGCGTAAACTTGCAATAAAGATGAACGAAGAAAACCTCAAAGTGCCTGTTGAAGGCGGTTTATCAAACTCTTTTTCAAAAGAGAGCGTCAAATTCAAAACAGTTCAGCAAATTCTCGATTTTTTAGGTTATGAACTCGTCATTAGAGAAAAGAAAGACAAATAAAAACGACTGACTGCAAAAGTCAGCCGTTTTTGTTATTCATAAAATTTTGATTATTCAACACCGTTATCAACGATAACTTTTGCAATAATTCCATTGATAAATGA
>CAVKDD010000240.1:0-3166 GCA_963654845.1 Acutalibacteraceae bacterium
TAATGACTTTGCACGAACTCATTTTGAGGATGTGAGTAACCTTATTAAACCCGAAAAAAATATTTTTTGCAAGATATTTCGGCAATTTATTAAAATTTATTATAACAAACCATTAAGAATATAATTTAAGGCTTTGAGTTTTTCGGGGTTATTTTTAAATAATTCCAAAGCCTTCACCGAATCAGAATAAAGTTGTTTTAGGTCTTCCGAATTATCATCTTCCAACAAATTAGCAGGGCTGACTTGCAAAACCTCTGCGAGTTTACCTAAAGTCTTAGAAGTCACAAAATTATTCCCTGTTTCAATCAGGCTCAAAGTTCTTACTTCAAGTTCAATGAGTTCCGCAACTTTTTCCTGTGTCAAACCTCGTAGTTTTCTGTACTTTTTAATATTTTTACCTAATATACAACAAATTTTATCTTTCATATTTATCCTATCCAAATGTTAACTTATAGAATTAAAACCGTAATGATAAATAAGTTCTTGTACTGGAATTTTAAATATGATATCATGCGATACAAAAGGAGAAATTTTGACATGAAAAAAGCTTTTACTCTAGCGGAAGTTTTAATAGTTTTGGGGATAATCGGAGTTGTTTCAGCAATGACATTGCCAACTCTTATTACAAAAATCAGGCAAAAAACACTTGAAACGGCTTTCAAAAAGACTTATTCAAACTTACAAACCGCCTTCAAGCTTGTAATTAATGAAGGATACTCGGTATATGAACTTAACCCGACAGAAGAAAGACCTGACGGAGACCCGAATTTTTCCACCGCATTTGGAAGACAGCTTAGATTAAAATATCGTGCTCAAAGCCTTATCCAACCTTACTCAGCCAAATTAAAGTACCAGCAAAGCATCAGAAATTACACAAAAACAAAGTTATCAACAGTTCCGCAATGTTCGCAATTCTTAAATTCGGGAGATGCCTTTACTGCTGCGGACGGAAGCATAATTTCAATAGCACAAAACTGTGGTGCCTTATGGATAACTGTTGATACTAACGGAACCAGTGGACCAAATGCTTTAGGGCATGATATTTTTCTGTTTTTTGCTCTTAAAGACACCGACGAACTATTACCGGCAACTAAGGAAAGTGAAGTCGCCATTGATGATAACGGAAAACCTTATTACAACAACACTTCCGAAAATAAAAATAAATGTTCCCATTCCGCTAAATCTTCTATAAACGGTACAACTTGTGCTCAATTTGCAATCAAAAACAAATGTCCTGATGATGATTCTAAATCTTACTGGGAATGTTTGCCATAATTAAGTTTTGTATCGCAAATACTTGCATAACAGTATTTTTATACTATTATATTATTGGTTACACAAGTCCGATAGGCGTTGCCCTAGTCAGAGAATAGCAAAATTGTTAGCCTGATGGGATTGTATAGCCCGTAGTACAATACATTTAATATAAGGAGAAAACCGATGCCAACAGCATCTATGATTGAACTTTTGGAAGCCGGTGTACACTTCGGTCACCAAACACAAAGATGGAACCCTAAAATGAAACCGTATATTTACGGTGCAAGAAACGGTATTTACGTTATTGATTTAAGAAAAACTACAGATTTACTTGACGAAGCTTATGCTCTTGTTAGAGATTATGCCGCTAAAGGTAAAAATGTTCTTTTCGTTGGTACTAAGAAACAAGCCGCTGAAGTTGTTGCTGAAGAAGCTACTCGTTCAGGTGCTTACTACATCAACAGAAGATGGTTAGGCGGTATGTTGACTAACTTTGAAACTATCAGAGGAAGAGTTAACAAACTAAAAGAATTGGAAGAATTCATCAATAACGGTTACATTGATAAACTTCCTAAAAAAGAAGTTGCTCAAATCAACAGACAATTAGCAAAATTGTCAAAAACTTTGGGCGGTATCAAAGATATGAGAGGACTTCCTGATTTAATCTTCATCGTTGACCAAACTAAAGAAGAAATTGCTATCAAAGAAGCAAACAAATTAGGTATCCCTGTTATCTGTTTAGCAGATACAAACGCTAACCCTGACGGCATTGACCACATTATCCCTGGTAATGACGATGCTATCAGATCTATCCAACTTATTACTTCAAAATTGGCTGATGCCGTTATTGAAGGTAAACAGTTGAGAGAAAACAAAGCCGCAGAAGCAAAAAAAGTTGAAAAAATTTCAGCTGCAGATGCAGGCGTTGAAGAAAAAGCAGAATAATTTATAATTTTGTGATGAGAAAAGGTGAATTGTAAAAGATTAGTATAACTAAGAATAACTTAGCACTAGTGTTTATGACTCACCTTTTCATATATCACTCAAGTTAATAGAAGGAGAAAAAATGAATATTACAGCTCAAATGGTTAAAGAACTTCGTGACAAAACCGGTGCAGGCATGATGGATGCTAAAAAAGCATTGGTTGAAGTTGATGGCGATATGGAAAAAGCAGCAGAAGTTTTACGTCAAAAAGGTATTGCTTCAGCAGACAAAAAAATGGGCAGAATTGCAGCAGAAGGTAGAGTAGAATCTTTCGTAAGTGCTGAAGGCGGTTCATTAATCGAAGTTAACTGCGAAACTGACTTCGTTGCTAAAAACGAAGAATTCAAAACTTTAGTTTCTAACTTGGCTAAACACGTTTTCGATTTGAAACCTGCTTCAGTTGAAGAATTTTTAGGTTCAACCTGCCCTGATTGCGGTAAGAAAATTGAAGATGCTTTGAAAGCTAAAATCGCATCTATCGGTGAAAAAATCACTGTTAGAAGATTCAAGATCTACGAAGGTGCAGTAGCATCATACATTCACAACGGAAAAATCGGTGTATTGTTACAAGCTGACAAAAACGATGCTGAATTATTAAACGACATCTGCTTGCACATCGCATCTTCTGCTCCGAAATTCGTTTCAAGAGAAGAAATCCCTCAAGAAGTTATCGATGAAGAAACAAGAATCGAAATGGGTAAAGAAGATTTGTTGAAAAAACCTGAAAACATCAGAGCAAAAATCGTTGAAGGTCGTGTAAACAAAATCATGGCTGAAAGATGCTTACTTGAACAACCTTTCGTTAAAGACCCTAACCAAACAATCGCTCAACTTATCGAAGGTAAATTGACTATCAAAGCATTTACAAGATATGAATTGGGTGAAGGTCTTGAAAAACGTCAAGACAACTTCGCTGAAGAAGTT
>CAVKDD010000241.1:0-3164 GCA_963654845.1 Acutalibacteraceae bacterium
GTTTTCGCAATATTTCTTAATATTTACAAAAAGGGGGCTTGATTTTTTAAAGTCAAGAGCTAATATACAAGTGTAAAAAGAACACTAAATAAATTAAAAAAGATAGCGTGAAGTAAATGGCAGTTATCCCACAAAAACAAACATTTATTCAAAGATTATGTAACAGACTTGGTGAAAATAATAAACCTATATACACCGTTTTAGCAATCGCTTGCGGTAAAGGTACGGTTCGTCCGATATTGAGTATCACCGATAAAAAAGAAAAGCCTGATGCTCGTAAATATGCCGCTTTAAGAGAATTGATGACCGAGTTTATCGGAGTTCCTACAACGATGACACTTGGTATTATTGCCGAAAATTTGACAAGGTTTATTGTTCCTAAAAAATCACCACGATATAAAAATGTTCGTTCCGTAATGTCATTTTTAGGTATTTGTATGGCTGCAGGTTATTTTGTTCCGAAATTCTGTAATATCGGAATGCCGCCTGTAATGCGAAAACTTATGCCAAATTATGACCCGAATGCGGACGGTTCAACTCCTGCTCAAAAAACAGAGGTTGCAAAGGTCGATAAAAGTAATATTAATGTAAATAATGTTGTGAAAAAGCCGACATTGAATGCTTATCCTACAATGAAAGGTTTTTCCGCATATTATAACAACGGAATGCGAGTGTAGATTATGAACGTTTCTCCTATTCAAAAAACAATGATTGGTATCAGAAGGGTAACTTCAAACCCGAAGGCTGCGGCGTTTGCTCAGAATACGGTTTGTGCGATTGCGGTTGAAACAACTTTAAAAGCACTTGGTAGGCCTGCATTTATTTATTACGACAAAAACGCAAACGGCAGGTCAAAAAAATATGCGGCAACTAAAGAATTTATTTATCAGTCTTTTTGCTTGGGCTTGTATTTGAGTTTGATTGACAAGTTTAAAGGTATTGCTTATAACAAATTGAGCAAACATTTGGCAAATAAAGACCCTGAAAACAAAAGAAAATTAGATTTATTTGATACTGAACAGGCAAAAATTAAAGCCGCTCCGAAAGAGAAAAAAGCCGCAATGGAAAAAGCCTTCCATACAATGCTTCAGAAAAATTCTGATTTGAAATTCGGAAAAGGCGTAAAAGAATTAAGTTCTATCGGTGCTACAGTATTTATTTTGGCATTGTGTGCCCCGATTTTATCTCAAATAATTTTGCACCCTGTAATGAATTTGATTTTCAAAAACGATAAAAAGCAATCGAAAGCTGCTCAAAATGTTCAACAACCGCAACAAACCCAACCGGCAAAATAAACCTTGCAAATCTTTTGTGTTCGGTGAATAATTTTGTCCAAAAGGTAGGTTTGCTATGGAAAAAATTATTGTTTTATGCACGGTGAATGATTTGGCTGTTGCTAAAAGTTTGTCAAAAACAATGCTTGAAAAAAGATTGATTGCGTGTTCAAATATTGTGCCGCAAGTGGTTTCCATGTATGAGTGGAAAGGTGAAATCGTTTCTGATAGCGAATATCTTATGATATTAAAAACAAAATCCTCGTTGTTTGAAGAGTTGAAAACAGAAATCAAATCACTTCATCCTTATGAAGTTCCTGAAATTATTTCGTTTAAAATTGATAACGGTTCAAAAGACTATTTGGACTGGATTGATACAGTTGTTAAATCTTAATTATAAATCGGATTGTAATAGAATATCGTGTCCGACATTGTGCATCATATCCAAGTAGGCATCATAGTATCTTTGAACGGCGTCAATGTAATCCCGCAGGGTTTCTTGGTGCATATTTTCAACCTGTAACAGGTTCAGTAATGAAGATTGCCCTTTGGTGTAACGCTTTTTATGCTCTTCCAAAATCGTATTTGATTCCTTCAAAATCGTGTTATAGTAAGCAACATTTATTTTTGCATATTTAAACTTGTTGTAATCTTCTTTTAATGCGTATTTCAGATGATTTTCAAAGGATGCTTTGTCTATTTGACTTCGTTCAAGAACGATTTTTGCACGATTTACCTCAGGTGTGTAGAAGTAAAATAGCGGAATGTCGGCATTCACTCCGACATAAGCACCGGGAAGTGAGCCTGAACCTGTTTGATGTGCGGTTTGATAAGCATAACCTCCACCGACAGTGATATCAGGGATTCGCTTGTGTTTTTCGTTTATGATTTCCTGTTCGCTGCGTTGAATATTGTCTTGAGCAATAGATAATGAGTAGCTGTATTTCATTGCAGTGTCTTCAATTTCTTGATAGGGCATCAGGTTTAAGTTCAAAATTGAGAGGTTGTTTACAAATAGTGACGGCTCGACCGTGTCATATAAAACCTCAGAACCTTTGATGTTTAGAGAATTGTTTAACTCAAATTGAGCAATTAAAAGATTTGCTTTTGCACGGTTTAGGAACACCAGTTGCTTTTGGTATTTCATTTGAGAATGCAAAACATCGAGTTTGTAATTTGGAGAGGTTTTGGGGTGTTGTTCTGCAATACTTTGCATTTCTTTAAATAATTTTTCTCTGTCTTGTAGAATTTTTACAACGGATTTTGCGTAAAGAACATAGAAATAATTACGCATAACTTCAATTTTCAAATCAAGTTCTTTTGCTTTGATTTCTTTTTGAACAATGTCTAAATCTTTTTGAGCAATCTTTTTTCTGATTCCTCTTTTGCTGACTTCAATCGGAACGGCTAACCCGAATTGGCTGGAGTTTCCACGAGTAACTTTGCCCATTAGAAAATTAGATTGGAATTGCGGATTTTTTAGAGCATTGGCAATTTTTATATTTTGCTCCATTTCTTCGGCTTGCTTGCGTTTAGACTTCAAATCAAGATTGTTTTCAAGTGCTAAGGTAACAGCCTGATCCATTGTGATGTGTACCACCTCGCAGTATGACGGCAACGCCGAAACTAAAAATAGAATAAATGTAATAAAAAACTTTTTCATAATATCCCTGCTTCTTGCGTAAGAATTTTACCATGAAAAAAGGTTTAATGGAAGATTTTTCTGATTTTGTAACTTCCAAACTCTTGACAAAAGTCAAATTATCGTAAATAATGTATATGTACAACCTCAGATGACTTCCATTAAGTTGAGTTACTGGGGTTTTTGCTTTGTTATAACTTTATTAAAATCACAAACTTTATCAAGATATAATAAACTATCTTTTGAAA
>CAVKDD010000242.1:0-3161 GCA_963654845.1 Acutalibacteraceae bacterium
AACCGTACCAGTTCAAGACTTGCTGAAAAATTGGTTAGTCTTGGCGAAGGCAGTCTTGCTGGTGCTGTTTATAGTCTATTAATAAAATTAAATCATAATAATACGGAAGCGATTGAAAAATTTGCAACCAACGCACTTGCGATTGCCAAACGTTTTCATGATCCGGTTCACATTATGGCAAGAGCGAACGATTTGAAAGAAATATACAAGGTAACCCAACCAAACAGTGATAAACATTTGAAAACCCTACAAACAGAAAAAAGAGCCCTTAAGGAAATTTGCGAAAATTATACAAATGTTCAAGGCAGATTCCGCACAATTAAACGAGCGATGAAACCTGTTGAAGGGTATGAGTTAAAATTGGCGGCGATAAGATATGAAATTGCACAAATTATTAAAGACACCAACAAGCAACTTGCAAAGGAAGAATTAGAGAAGGCAAATGCAATCTTAGATAAACATGGCAAGGGCGGACTTTATAAAAAAATTCAAAGATTATTAGAAGAACTTAAAAAATGATAATATAATATTGAAATATAAAATCTTCTGTTTTATGATATAAGTGTAAAAATTACACTAAACAAATTACGATTGGTAGGGAATGTATGACATGTAACGAAAATATAAGAAACATTGCGATTATCGCACACGTTGACCACGGTAAAACAACACTTGTTGACTGTTTGTTAAAGCAAGCAGGCGTTTTCCGTGAAAATCAACACGTTGAAGAACGTGTACTTGACAGTAACGATTTGGAAAGAGAAAGAGGGATTACAATTCTTTCCAAAAACATTTCAATCGACTACAAAGGCACTAAAATCAACGTAGTTGACACCCCCGGTCACGCTGACTTTGGTGGTGAAGTTGAACGTGTATTAGGTATGGTTGACGGAGCCTTGCTTATTGTTGATGCTGCCGAAGGTCCTATGCCGCAAACTCGTTTTGTATTATCAAAAGCTTTGGAATTAGGTTTGAAAATTATCGTTGTTATCAACAAAATTGATAAGCCTGCTGCAGAACCTTTAACAGCATTGGACAAAGTTTTTGATTTGTTTACAGAATTAACCGACAGAGAAGATTTAATCGACTTTCCGTTCATTTTTGCAAGCAGTTTGAACGGTTTTGCAATCAATGAACTTGAAGATGAAAGAAAAGATATGGTACCGCTTTTAGACAGTATCATCAAAAATATCCAACCGCCTGAAGGCGATGAAGATGAACCGTTCCAATTCAGAGCAACAACCCTTGACTATAACGAATATGTAGGAAGAATTGTTATCGGCAGAATTGCACACGGTAAAGTTCACTCTCAAGACCAAGTTTGCGTTATCCACGCTGACGGTAGCCAAGAACGTGGTAAAATCGTTAAATTGTTCGGATTTAAAGATTTAGGCAGAGTTGAAATTCAGGAAGCCTCAGCAGGTGATATCGTTGGAATTTCAGGTTTTGCAGATATTCAAATCGGTGAAACAATCTGTGACCCGACAAATCCGAAAGCTTTGCCTTTGATTTCGGTTGACGAACCGACCTTGCAAATGAATTTCTCGGTAAATGACAGTCCGTTTGCAGGTACGGAAGGTAAATTCGTAACTTCAAGACAAATCAGAAAACGTTTATATGACGAACTTGAAAAGAACGTTAGTTTGAGAGTTGAAGACACTGATTCTACTGACAGATTCAGGGTTTCAGGCAGAGGCGAATTGCATTTAAGTATTTTGATTGAAACAATGCGTCGTGAAGGATATGAATTTGCTGTTTCTAAACCTGAAGTTATCTATAAAAAGATTAACGGTGAACTTTGTGAACCTTATGAAAACCTTATCATTGATGTTCCCGAAGAATACGCAGGTTCAGCAATCGAAAGATTAGCAGGCAGAAAAGCGGAAATGAAGGATATGCAAACTTCTAAAAACAGAACTGTTTTGACCTTCCACATCCCTGCAAGAGGTCTTATCGGTTTCAGAAGCGAATTTATCAGAATGACAAGAGGTGAAGGCATCATGTACCATACCTTCTTGCACTACAGACCTTATGCGGGCGATATTCCTCGTCAAAGAAGCGGGTCAATTATTGCTCACGAACAAGGCGAAGCAATACCTTACGCATTGGCTCAATACGAAGACAGAGGCGTGTTCTTCGTTACTCCGAAAACCAAAGTTTATAGAGGTATGATTATCGGCGAATGCAACAGACCGCAAGATATCGTTGTAAACATCTGTAAGACTAAAAAATTAACTAACATGAGAAGTTCAACCGCAGATGTAATGGTTACCTTGCAAGCACCTAAAATTCTTTCACTGGAAGAAGCCCTTGAATACATCGGTGATGAAGAACTTGTTGAAATTACACCTGAAAATATCAGACTTAGAAAAGCAGATTTAACAAGAAAAATCTACAACTAAGTTCAAGGTTTGTTGTAATTTCAAAACTTCAAAACAACAAAATGACATATATAAAAAGACCTGCCTTTTAAAGCAGGTCTTTTAGTTTGTTTATATTGTACTTAACCCTATTTAAGAGTTATGCTGTATTGTGCATCTTCTAATAACAAGTTCAAGTATAGAAGTTTGTTTGCAGTTGCAGGGTCCAAGTTGACGAATTGAGCTCCTGCTTTGCTGTCAGTTGTTGCAACAATCTTAACTTCCGCATCAATATCTAAGTCACCGTAAGTTAAGTGGACAGGAACAACGTCACCAACTTGCAAGGTATTGTCTTGACCAACTGCGATACCACCTCTTGAAATATCGAGGATGCTGTTAATACCTGAGTTAGAAGTTTCAAGAAGTACCGGTTGCGTAGAATCCGAAACATTAAATCTCATATATTGACGTTTATCTATTGCAGATAAGTCAGCCATATCGATTTTTCTTTGAATGTACATGATACTTGGGTCAACATGCGGAACGATAACCGGTCTGTCAGGAACATCATCGTCAGTGTCTGTGTCAACATCAATATCAGTATCAATATCTAAGTCGGTATCGATATCAGTATCAATATCCGTATCTGTATCAATATCGTTGTCCACATCAATATCAGTATCGGTATCAACGTCTGTATCTGTATCAGTATCACCAAAATCAGGTTCAACAATAGGTTTATTGTCGTCATCATCAGTGTCTGTATCGATATCTGTATCAGAATCTAAGTCAGTATCAATA
>CAVKDD010000243.1:0-3139 GCA_963654845.1 Acutalibacteraceae bacterium
GTATAGCTTATTAAAAAACACGAAACTATTTTCTTGAAAAAAAAAATAATTTATAAGATAATGCCCCTGTGTAGTTTTTGGAATAAAAATATGGCTAACTATTTTATTTTAAACATGAAAAATTTATGGGGGATTAGATAATGGATATTTTTTCTATCTTTACACTATGCGGAGGTTTGGCGTTTTTCCTATACGGAATGATGGTCATGTCCGCAGGACTTGAAAAAATTGCCGGCGGAAAGATGGAAAAGATGCTCGAAAAAATGACATCTAATCCGTTAAAAAGTCTTTTATTAGGTGCCGGAATTACGATGGCAGTACAGAGTTCATCAGCAGTAACGGTTATGCTCGTAGGGTTTGTAAACTCCGGAATTATGAAATTGTCGCAGGCTATCGGAGTTATCATGGGGTCAAACGTTGGAACGACAATAACTTCATGGATTTTAAGTTTGTCAGGTATTCAAAGTAATAACTTCTTTATAAGAATGCTAAAACCTGAATCATTCACTCCAATCCTTGCTTTAATCGGCGTAATAATGATTATGACATCACCTAAAAGCACTTCAAGACGGAAAAACTTCGGCACTTTCTTTGTCGGTTTTGCCGTCTTAATGTTTGGTATGGGTTTAATGTCTTCTTCAATGAGCCCGTTGGCGGATGACCCGAGATTTGCTCATATCTTAACAGCCTTTGCTAACCCAATCTTCGGGTTGCTTGTCGGACTTGTCGTTACTGCGGTTATCCAAAGTTCTGCAGCTTCAGTCGGTATGTTGCAAGCACTTTCAATGACAGGCGGAGTTACTTATGCAATGGCAGTACCGATTATAATCGGTCAAAACATCGGAACTTGTATAACTGCCGTACTTTCAAGTATCGGCGTAACCACAAATGCAAAACGAGTTTCTGTGGTTCACGTTGCGTTTAACGTTCTCGGTGCATTAATATTTTTACCGTTGTACGAACTAGGTCACTATTTTATAAACTACCCGTTCTCGGAAGCCGTAAGCCCGTTTGGAATTGCGGTTGTTCATTCGATTTTTAATGTTGCGACAACCATAATTTTATTCCCGTTTGCAAAAGCGTTGGAAAAATTGGCACTACGCATCGTGAAAGACGAGAAAAACGAATCAGAAGTTATTTTAGACGAAAGATTGTTGCTAACTCCGTCTTTTGCAATCACTCAATGCTACAAAGTAACGGCAACAATGGCGAAAATAACGAGAGATACTTTGGTTATGTCTGTTAGAATGTTGAAACAGTATAATCCGAAAGTTGCTGAAATTATTAACAAAAACGAAGTTAGAATCGACAAATATCAAGATACTTTGGAATCTTTCTTGCAAAAACTTTCAGGTCGTGAGTTGTCAGACGAAGACAGTAACAAGATTTCACAACTGTTCTTATCAATTTCCGATTACGAAAAAATTGCCGACCACGCAATTCACATTTTGAGCATTGCAACAAAAATTCACCGCAAAGAATGGAGTTTCTCACCTGAAACCATTGACGAATTGAAACGTGTAGTTAATGCGGTTAAAGAGGTTTTCGATGTTACGGTAAACGCTTTTGTCGGACACGATTTGACAATGGCATACCATGTTGAACCGCTTGAACAGGTGGTAGATGATATTGCATATTTTGCAAAGAAAAACCACATCAAACGTGTTAAAAAAGACAAATCTCACATCAAACGAAGCTTTGCTTATGCTGAGATTTTGAACGATTTGGAAAGAATTTCAGACCACTGTTCTAATATTGCTACAAATATTATTCAGTCAACAAATTCCTCACTTCCAAAACATATTTTGAAAAACAAACTAAAAGAAGCGGATACAGGTGACTTTAAGGCTCAAGTTGAAGCCTTCCGTGCAAAATATGCGGTTGAACCGATTAGTTTATAAGTAATAAATTTGTATAAAAAAAGCAGTCAATGAAAATTGGCTGCTTTTAGTATTAAATATAAAATTCAAAAGGTATTTTATACGGCAAATCTGAAGTGAACCAAATCTCCGTCCTGAATAACGTAATCTTTGCCTTCAAGTCTTGTAACTCCTTTATCTTTGCAGGCAACATAAGAGCCTAGTTCGACAAAGTCTTTGTAAGGCGTGATTTCTGCACGAATAAAACCTTTTTCAAAATCAGTGTGGATAACACCTGCCGCTTGCGGAGCCTTAGTTCCTGCGGTAATTGTCCAAGCTCGAACTTCTTTTTCCCCTGCAGTGATAAAGGTTCTCAAATTCAAAAGATTATAAACGGATTTAATCATTCTGTTAATTCCGCTATCCTCGATTCCGAGTTCTTTCAGGTACTCTTCTGCTTCTTCCTTACCTAAATCCGCAAGTTCTTCTTCGATTTTTGCAGTAATCACAACCATTTCAGCACCGTGAGTTTTAGCATATTCCGCAACTTTTTTGGTGTAATCGTTGCCGTTTTTCAAATCAAATTCGGAAACATTCGCACAATAAATTACAGGTTTTGTTGACAACAAATTCAACATTTTAACCACAGGCAATTCTTCTTCATCAAAGTGCTTTTTGATATCAATGAAAGTACAATCAGATAATAATTCAGCAAGTTTTGTTAAAACTTTATCCTCTAAAACCGCCTCTTTATCCCCTGATTTAACGACTTTAGCAATTCTTGCCTGACGTTTTTCAACAGATGCCATATCAGCAAGAGCTAGTTCAGTGTTAATCGTTTCAATATCACTAATCGGGTCAACTTTACCCTCAACGTGAATGGTGTTTTCGTCATCAAAACATCTTACCACCTGAATAATTGCATCAACTTCTCTGATATTTTGCAAGAATTGGTTTCCTAAACCTTCGCCCTTGCTCGCACCTTTTACCAACCCCGCAATATCCACAAATTCAATCGCAGTCGGTATGATTACATCGGTTTTACATAGTTTTGCCAAAATCGGTAATCTTTCGTCCGGAACATCTACAACTCCGATGTTCGGCTCGATTGTACAAAACGGATAATTCGCACTCTGAGCGTTTCTTGCATTTGTCAACGCATTAAATAAAGTCGATTTTCCAACATTTGGAAGCCCTACTATTCCTGTTTTTAACATTTATTTTTCCTTCTTTTACTATACTTATAAATCTATTGTACTTCAAACCAACTCTTTAATATG
>CAVKDD010000244.1:0-3139 GCA_963654845.1 Acutalibacteraceae bacterium
CATTTCTTAAAATTTATTATTTAATAAGCTCAGCAAAAATCAAACCGTTTTCAAACTTCGTAATTTTGACGTTTTGAATAGTGTTGTATAAGTTTTCCGCCTCTGAAACGACTTGCACCGACAGGTAATTTCTTGTTAAGCCTTTTAGGTTTCCTGTGTGCTTGTCACGGTGTTTTTCAATAATTATTTCTTGAACTTTTCCGATATTTTTTTCTACAAATTCATTATATTTATTTTTAGAAATCGCTTTTACAAGGTTTGCACGAGAGGTTTTTACGTTTTCTTCAACCTGATTTGGCAAATTCTCGCCAATAGTTCCTTTTCTTATTGAATAAGGGAAGGTGTGAATTTGTGTCAGACCTGATTTTTGAAGATTGTTTTTTGTAATTTCAAAATCTTCTTCGCTTTCGCCTGCAAATCCAACAATAATGTCACTTCCCAAAAACGGCAAATCAAAAGTTTCATTGATTTTGTCAATCAAAGACAGGTAAAAATCCGTTTTGTAAAATCTGTTCATCGACTTTAAAGTCTTGTCGTTTGCGGATTGGAGCGACAAATGAAAATGCGGACAGAATTTCTTTGAGGTTTTCAAAAAATCCAACAGTTCTGGAGTAATTTCGGGCGGATTGAGCGAACCCAGCCTGTAGCGTTCGATTGTCGTTTTTTCTTCGATTTCTTTTAATAAATCAATTAGCGACAGCCCAAATTCCTTTCCCCATTGTCCTATGTGAATTCCCGTTATCATAACTTCTTTGAAGCCGTTTTTTGAAAAATTATTGATTTGATTTATTATAAAATCAGACTTTGCACTTCTGCTTTTTCCTCTTGCTTTCCAAATTATGCAGTAGGTACAACGGTTGTCGCAACCGTCCTGAATTTTTACGGCAGCACGGGTTTTTGTCGTGTCGTGAAGTTCTACGGCGTTAAATTCGGACATTTCCAAAACATCTTCGGCGGAAAATTTTGTTTCGCTGATTAAATATTCATACATGTTTAATTTTTCGTTATTTCCTAAAACATAGTCAATAAAATCGTATTTTAGCAATTCGTCTTTTTCGATTTGAGCAAAACAGCCCGTCAAAACATTGATTATAGAAGGGTTTTTATGTTTTGCCGCTCTTAATAAATATAGTGCTTCGTTATCGCTTTTATGCGTAACTGAACACGAATTTAGCACATAAACGTCAGCCTCTTGGATTTTGTCAACTTTTATTAATCCCTTATTTATGAGTTTTTCTTCAATTATTGCACTTTCAAATTGGTTGGCTCGACAGCCCATTGTATGAATATAAAAAGTTTTCATTCCACAATAGTATTAGAAATATAAATATTTGTAAACATTTTAGTAAAAATTTTTCATAAAATAACAAAAAATTTTACTTTTAGCTTTTAAATATATATAATAAAAGTGTAGAAAGTGTAGGTGTAAATATGCAAGTAAATGCGGTTTCTTTAAATAACGTTGAATCCTTTGGCTCAAGAAAAAAACGTGATTTCAGTTATGATGATGTTCCTAAAGGAGGTTTTATTCCTGCAGCAACAAAAGTTCTTGATGATTTGCCTAATGCAAGTGATGAAGATTTAGTGAAATTGGCAAAATTACATGCTTCTTATGATGTTAATGACAGAAAACATAAAAGAATTAATGATGCTTTATATTGGGGCTTGCCTGTAGTAGGCGGTTTGGCGGCAGTTGTAAGAAATCCTGCAAAAGCCGGAACCTTCATGTCTGCAAGACTTGGTAATTTGACTAAATTCGCAGGTGCTACGGCAAGTTGGTTAGGTACTTTCTTATTGATGGACGGTATTTTTGCAGTTAAAAATAAAGTAAGCAAAAACAGTGATACAGTAAGAAAATTTGACCAAAATCATCCGTTCTTGTCCTTCGCTTTAACAGCCGGTGCCGCTCTTGGTGCTGTTACTTTGGCTATAGCAGGTGGTTCTAAACTTGCTCCAAAAGTATTAAATGCAATAAAACCTGAAACTGCTGCAAAATTCACAGAAGTTGTTACAAAATTAGACAAAGGTCTTGAAAAAAGCAAAGTGTTGAATAAAATTTCAAAAGGTATGGACAAAGTTCCGTCAGCACTTAAAGGCTTGGCAAAAGGTATTATTGATTGGGCTCCAATGATGATGATTATCGGTCAGGTTACACATGCTTGCAATCACGCCGCAGTTAAAAATAATGTTGCCGCTCAACATTATGCAGAATTGAGGGAATTGCGTGATGAAGCAAGGGCTGAAGTTGAAGCGGCAGAAAGAGTTGCCGAAGAACAACAATCTGAAGCGGAAGAAGTATAAACCTTATCCAAAATGTAAATAAATCTTAAAAAGTATGTTTTGTAATTGCGAAACATACTTTTTAGTTTATAATTCTGATATGAAGGTTGTGATTATCGGAAAAGGGTTAATGCTTTCTAATATGATACTCGGGGCGGTGGATTCGGGGGCGAAAATCGTTGGAGTGTTGCGTTATGAAACCACAACTTCAAATAGAATTTTGCAAAATTTGCGTGATTTGTTTAATCCGTCTTATGAATACACTTTAATGAAGCAGTTAAAAATCAAAAATCTTGATTTTAAAAGTGTTAACAGTGAAGATTTTAGGCAATTTTTGATAAAAAACAATATTGATATGCTCCTTGTCGGAACTTGGCGAGAGAAAATTTCCCCGCAAACTTTCAATATTCCGACAATCGGAACGGTTAATGTTCACCCGTCTTTGTTGCCAAAATACAGAGGACCAAATCCGTATTTGCAAACCATTTTAAATGGTGAAGAGTTTTCGGGAGTGACCTTGCATTTGGTAGATAACGGTTATGATACGGGTGCAATTTTGTTGCAGGAAAAAGTCAAAATTTTGCAGACCGATACCTCAAAAGAACTGAGAGAACGCACTGTTCTAACTGCAAGAAAATTGGTTGCTCAACTGTTTGACGAATTAAATTCAAATATTATTACCCCGATTAAGCAAATTGATTCTAAAGCAACGTATTATAAAAATATTACGGGTATCGAGAAAATGTTGGATTTTTCAACTCAAACGGCTGACGAAGTTTCAAGAACGGTAAGAGCTTTGCACCCTTTTTTGCCTTGTTATATTACGCATAAATCAAAGTTTTTTGTCGTAAATCCTTAT
>CAVKDD010000245.1:0-3135 GCA_963654845.1 Acutalibacteraceae bacterium
GCAGGAGCAAATTCTGATAATACATCCGTCAAAAACGGATAATGAGTACAACCCAAAACAATTTTTTCGGGATTGTTTTCAAGCATTTTCAGCAAATCCGCTTTAATTGTTTGACGGCTTTCTTCGCTATTTTTTGTTGAATTTTCAACGATATGAACCCATTTTGGACAATATTGACCAAAAACTTTCATTTTCGGATTATACTTAAAAATTTCATTTTGATATGCCCCTGATTCAATAGTTGCACGGGTTGCAAAAATCCCAAGCCTATCTATCGGAAGTCCCGCCAAAATTTTCGCAACAGACTGTACAATAGGATACAATTTGAAATCATAATCGTTTTTAATCTCGTTATAAATCGTGGAAGAAGTTGTATTACAAGCCATTACAACAGCCTTACAGCCTTTATGTTCAAAAAATTCTAAAATATCTTTGGAATACTCCAGCAACTGACTTTTTGACTTATCACCATAAGGCATGTGCAAGGTATCGCCGTAATATATAAAATCTTCCTTAGGCAAAATCTGCTTAACCTTATTCAAAACCGTCAAACCGCCAACACCTGAATCAAAAAAGCCTATCGGGGAATTATTGTTATTTTTGCTATTTAAGGTATTCATGTATTCCTTCCGCTATTGCTTTTGCCGTAGCCTGTTTTCGGCTCTCTGATACTAACTGAGCACGTTCCGCCGTATTTGAAATAAATCCGATTTCTACAAGAATTGCAGGTGCTGTAGTATGGTTTATAACATAAAACTTAGATTTGAACAAGCCTCTATTATTCGCTTTGATATTATTTAAAAGAGAAGCATGAACAGTTTTTGCAAGTTGCAAACTGTTGTCTTTGTAATAATGTGTTTCTAATCCGTTCGGAGATTCAGCATTGCTTGAGTTAACGTGAATACTTACAAAGATATCAGGTGAAATATTCTCACTAATCGTAACTCTGTCCTGTAAGGAAACAAATTCATCCTTATCCCTTGTCATATAAACATCATAACCTTTTTTCACAAGCAAATCATAAACTTTTTTAGAAACATCAAGTGTTATGTTTTTCTCATAAATTCCGTTTCTTGTCGCACCGCAATCAGAACCGCCATGACCTGCATCAATTACAACAACTTTTTTACTGTTGTCTTTTTTAACAGGGGTAATAACGACAGACGGAACTGTCACTACAGGCTCTTCCACCTTCTTAACTACAGGCAAATTAACAGTTTGAGAAACGATTTTTAATCTCAAAGTTTTACCGTCATTACCGGCATGAAGGTCAACAACATCACATTTTTCCAAAGGCAACGAAACCTTTATCCCACCTCCGGTCAATGAGGTAATTTTTGCCTCGTTAAAGATTTTTGAGTTTTTTAAATTCAAAGTCGAAGATTTTTCGGCATTATAAAAATAGAAATCCATACTTGAGGAATTTCTGTCCAGTGCATAAACAACAGGTTTTGTGAAAATAAACTTGTCATAAACCGTCTTTGAATCCGCAATTTCTTCAACAAAATTATTAAATACGGATTTTTGCATAGAAACAAGCGGCCTTTTATCCGTCACGCCGTCTAAAAATTCAATATTTTGCCCGTCTGCGGAAATCACAGGCAAGTACTTGTCGGCATACTTGCTTGAAATAACGATACGAGCCGTTGTTTTGTCAAATTGACCGATTTTGACGGTTTCTGTTTGTGTAATATAAAGTTCCTTATTGCGAATTGACGGATTAACAATAGTGTTCGGAATATCAAAAACAATTCTTTGCGGATTAGACAACGTGAAAGGTTTTGTCAAAGTAACCGCACCAAACCCGTTGACCTGAACAACTCCGTTTTTAACATTCAAATTATCAATATAATATTTTGACTGCAAAAACAATTCCTTCTTTGTCAAAATGTAGTTTTTCTCTTCCGTTGTTGCACCTAACTGAAAAGCCGAATTAATTTGACTGATTATACTGTTATTAGCAATTTGTAAAGGGATTTGAATACCTGAGGTTTCTAAAAATTCCCCGACCGAAGACATCGCATCAGTATAAACATGTTGGAAGTAATAATTTTGAATTTGTGCCGTACTAAAACGAACAAACAAAGAATTATTCAACCTTTTCAACTGTATATTTTTAGGATTAAATCCGTCATTATACGACATTGTAACCCTTACCACATTTGGCTCAACAGAATGTTGTTTCACCAAAACTTCTTTTATATTATTAGAATTAATAATCAAATCTTGAGCAGGAATTTTTAACTCGGCAGGATTTATATCAAAATAAGCCTTATGCTCCTGTTGGTCAACATACAACTTAGGAACTTCATTAAACCTATACTCCCCGTTGTCGTTTGAATTTATTGACAAAAAGGACATTGAATCATCATAAACAACCGAAGTTATCCCAAAATCCGCAGCAAATACATTTCCCACAAAGCATAGGATAAATGCAATTACACATAAAAATTTAATAATAAAATGTTTCATAAAATCTACCTGTTTAAATTATATAACTTTTAAAAAGAAAATCAAAAATGTTAAATAATTTAAAATTAAAAAATCCACTTGAAAAATTTTTATGTTTAATGTAAACTTCAGCTATACGAAATATGCGCTCGTAGCTCAGCTGGATAGAGCGTTTGGCTACGAACCAAAAGGTCGGGAGTTCGAATCTCTTCGAGCGTAATAAAAGAGTTCTTGGATTACAAGGACTCTTTTTATTTTGCAATTACGCTCATTCGTTTCGAACTTGTGGATTTTTTTGTTGAAAAAATCCACAGAGTTAGTCTGTTTTTCAGACATCCTCATCTGCAAGGCTCGTGCTGCTCGCCTGCATCTGAGAAGAATCTCTTCGAGCGTAATAAAGAGTTCTTGGATTACAAGGACTCTTTTTATTTTTGTTTTCCTGCTATAATAGCAAGGTAGGGCATAGCACAATGCTAACTTCCATCACACGCAATTAACGAAGAAATTGGATGAAAGGAGGCAAATTCTACGCTAGACAGAATAATAATGCTATTACTAGCATTTTCCGTAGCAGTAATAGCACTAAAATTGTTTAAAATGTAGGGTACGAAGCAGAGTCTTTATGCTTTACCCGAGATAAAGGCTCTCGCCCTACTCTTATATTATTTACGATGTCCAAAATTT
>CAVKDD010000246.1:0-3123 GCA_963654845.1 Acutalibacteraceae bacterium
GTCTTACTGCGTGACCTGTAGGATATTCTTCAGCACCTTCAACTTTGTTAGTTGGATTATCGATTTCTTTTTTCGGACCGTTTTGACCATAATCAACGTGAATACCGTTAGCATAAATTTGGTCAGCAGTGATATCCATATTACCGTGATCTAACAACGCATTTTTAACTCTTACTGTTGAATCAGCATAAGCATAATAACCGTCAACATCTTGACCGTCAGGTCTGATTGATTTGTTAATATCCAATGCTTTCAAAGTTACTTTATCAGGCAAAGATTGAGATTTTCTATCATCTAACAAGTAACCGCCGTCAGCTTCACCGTTTGTGTATTTACCGAAGTAGTCACCGTTTGTTAAGATATCTTGGTTTTGAATATCACCTAAGTTTTCGATTTCCAAAATCTTACCACGAGTAACAACATTGATTGATTTTTCTGCGGTAATATCTTCAATGTAAGTATTTCCGCCAAATTCAGCATCAATGCTCCCTTCTCTTGAAATCATTGTACAAACATCGTTACGTTTGGTTTCGCCGTTTGCAGCCTTGTAAGTACCGTCATTATAGCTATTTTCTTTAATGTTGATATCGTTGTTAGCCAAAACGTCCATTTTGTAACCGTCACCGTCAGTTGCATCTTTTGTTTGGATGAAGGTTACTTTGTTGTCGCTTGAACCAATGTTTTTGTCAGCGATTAAAGAAATGCCCCAGCCTTTGATGTTTGTTGCACCGTTCAAACCTGTATTAGCATTGTTCATGCTGTATTTTTTACCATTGTTTGCAGTGCCGTAATCATCATCAACCGTCAAGATTACACGACCGTCAGCATCAATTACATCAATATTCATATCGTTTCCGATTGATGCGTAATTGATAACCAAACCTTCAGGTTTTGCTGCTTGTTCTGTGTTGTCTTTGTTCGTAGTTTTTGCATAAACGTTACCGTCAATGTTTGCGTTAATTGATTTTGTAAAATCACGGCTGCCGTTTGCTTTACGACCAACACCCGTACAACCTGAACCTGTGCAAGCATTGTCTTGAGTTGTCAAACCGATAGTACCGTCAGTTGCATTCATTGACAAGTTACCTGTCGCATTCAACAAGGTCTTTTCAACGCCATAGTTAAGAATACTTGCATCGTTTGTCGTGATGTTAATATTTTTACCTTTAACAAAATTGTCGTTAGTTGTGTAACCTAAGATAACGTTACCTGTATCACTGTCAATATTAACGATTTCAGTAGCATTTACCAAACCTCTGATGTTAACACCGCCAACTTCGTTTCTTGAAGATTTGTTGTCACGACCTGTTGCTTTGTTGGTAATATTGATATTGTTATTACTTGTAATTTTACTGTCTTCGTAAATATTGATACCGTTTGTACCTGAGGCGAAGTTAGTCATGTTAATGTCACCTGTACCTTTTGCAGTAACATTACCATGAGTGTTCATACCGTCAGCACCATAGTTATACATATAAATTGTTGTATCGGTACCGTTGATAGAACCGCCGTTAGCAACATTAAAACCGTTTTCACCGAAGTTATACATTGATAATGTTGAAGTTTCGTTTGATACATTACCTGTAGCGTTAACGTTCAAGGCTTTACCGTAGTTTGTAATGGTTGCTTTACCCGTGTTAGAAATCTTACCGTTGATTTCCATAGAACCTGACACGGCATTCAATTCCTTGGCAGCATCACTTTCAGGTTTGTTACCGTTTTGGATAGTCAAAGTACCGTTGTTTGTAACCGTACTGTTTTCACCAAAGGTCATACCGCCCGCACCAAGTTGTGTAATGGTCAAATCGCCGTTACCTGACAAGTTACCGTTAATTGTCATTGAGGTATAGTTACCTTGATCATCAGCCCAACCTGTAGCACCTGAAGTTACAGGACCGTTATGGATAGACATTGAACCGCTACGATAGTTGATATTAGCACCTTCAGCAATAGTCAAATTACCTTTGCCGTCTTTTAATTGAGCTCTGTTTGTAATATTCAATCTGCCACCGTTAGATGTAATATTACCACCGATTACGGCATCACCGTGTCCGTTGTAAATTTGAATATTTGCCAAATCAGCAGCACCGTTTACATAAGAAGTATCTTGTTGGGTTTCTGTTGCATAGTTAGCAATAGTACCTTGCAAATTCAAACCGTCCGTTGAGTTTTCCAAAGCGGTTTCAACATAGTTGTTAATTGTGATAATACCTTTACCGCTTGAATTTTTATCACTTGCGGCATTTTCAAAATTAACCAATCTTGAGAATAAAGCAGCGTTTGCAGGATTATCTTTCACACTTTGACCGACTGTTTCATTCAAACCGCCAATCAAAGCACCTGTTTGACCAAGATTGATTTGACCTGCTCTTAATGCAATATCGCCTGATGAGAATACTTTACCGTCAATAGTAATAGTACCGTTGCTTGTCAAACCTACATCTCTGTCAGTCCAACGGCTGATATCGGATTGTTGCATAATTGTGTCATATTGATCGGCACTGTGAGTGTAAACGCCCAAAGAACCAACGTTAAGTACACCTGATGAACCTACAACCATACCGTTTGGTGAAATGAAAATTGCTTTACCGTTATAGAAATTGTTATCTCTAATAGAGTTCAATGTACCATTGATAGTAAATGAACCACTATTCAATAAGTTAACAAAAGTATCAACATCTTTGAAGTTTAAGTTCGCAGTATCACCTTTATCCAACGTAAAGTCAGAATATCTTTGAAAACCGATATTTCCGTTAGTTTGCATCGGATCGATAGTAAAAGTGTTACCATTCTTGGTTACACCTGAACCTACTGAAGTAATAGTGCTCGCAAAGACAGATAATGTCATTGTCTGTTGCATTAGGAAAACACCCGTAAGTATTGATGCAACAATTCTTCTTTGTGCTTTTCTACTTCTTCTCATCTTTGCCAATCCTTTCTCGTATATATTCTTGTTCTTGTTTTGCAATTTTCACGTTCCTTATACTATTTGCACATGACACTTTCACATGTTTGTATATTTATATAAACGGTTTCAGGGTGTTAAAAATTTAGTGTTTTGTTACATAAATTTATAAATATTTACAAAAACTTTACAATTCAACATACTTCAAAAATTATAAT
>CAVKDD010000247.1:0-3086 GCA_963654845.1 Acutalibacteraceae bacterium
ATACAATTCAGCACATGCGGAATACTCAAAAACGGAATATGATAATCAAAATATAATTCTTTTTTATAGTCAAAATTTTCAATAATTTCCGCACCGTAAGAATTTTCTCTAAATAACTGAGCAAGTTCTTTTTGCGGTTTTATAATAAGTTTTTTACACATTGAAGTCAAAATCGGCACATAGCGATAAAACATCAACAAATCGCCAAATCCCGCTTCGTAATAGGAAAAAAGCACTTTATCTTTTAAATCTTCACCTTTCCATTCGGGTTTTATTTTCATCATTTCAGGATACAATTTTTCTTGAGAAAGAATTGCACTTTTCTTACACAAACGAGCCTCAAAATCCGCCAAACCGTTTTTGTAATCCTTGACCTGCATATACGCAAGCCCGAGAAAATAAGTAGTTTCCCAATCGTCAGGCTTAATTTCCAAAGCTTTTTTATAGCATTCAATCGCACGATAAGGTTCGTTGTCGTTAAACGCCAAATATGCAAGGTTATAATAGGATTCATACCCGTTCGGATTAACTTTTAATGCCTCAAGATAAGTCTTTTTTGCTTCTTCCCATTTTCTGAGATTTTTATAACCCATTGCCAAATTGAACAAATTTTCATAAGTATGATTAACTTTCACAATATCTTCGTACAAATCGACAGATTTTTCAAAATCACCTTTTTCCAAATAAAGTTTTGCCAAATTTTCAAGATAATACAATCTCGGTTGAAGAGAAATCGCTTTTTTTATAATTTCCGCCTCTAAAAAATCATTTTTTTGAAAATTCAAAACCCCTAACAAGTCCCAAACTTCCGCATTTGCAGGTTCTGATTTTAAAATTTCCATATACAAATTTTGAGCAACTTCAAAATTACCCGACTTATGATTTTCAAACGCTTTATTAAAGATTTCGGAATGTTCTGTCATAATTTCACCCTTACAATGTAATTCCTAAAAATTTAAACATAAAATTTATATGCAAAATGTCGTGCTGAATAATCAAACCGACAAGTGAACTTGCGACAATCAAAATCGCTACGATTATTGCCGTATCTTTTTTGTCGTTGTTTCTCGTCAATAAAATCAACAAGCCTAAACCCGCAGATGAGGACAAGCCCGCAATCAACGAACCGAAACTGATTGTATGTTTCAAATATAAAAGGGTCAACATAACAGAAATCGCACAATTCGGAATTAGCCCGATAAACGAAGCAATAATAGGTTGTAGCGGAGAATCAATCAAACAATATTTTGCCAACGCTTCTTCTGTTCCCGCAACGGATAACACATAACCAAGTCCTATAGAAACAATTAAAATAAATATAAAAATATTCAAAGTGTGTTTCAACGGGTGAAACCACAAATCTTTTACAGGTGAATTTTCCGCAAGATTATGATGACAACAACCGTCTTCTTCAACAGGTTCTGTAGCCTTTTGTAACGGTTTCGGGTCATTAGCCTTGTAGGTAAAAATCAAATCCACAAGATAACCGACAATTATCGCAACAAAAATTTTAATCAAAAGAATCGGTAAAACGATGTACGCTTTTGAAGGTTCGGAAATCAAAATCGGAATTGCCTCATCTGAAGTTGCAAGATAAACCGATAACAAAGTACCACGACTCAAAATTCTTCGTGAATACAAGGTACTTGCGATTACCGAAAATCCGCATTGAGGAATTGAGGCAAACAAACTTCCGAATAACGGACCGATTTTTTTCATAAAAAACACAAATAAATGACGTTTTTTTGTGAAATAAATCTCAATCCATTCAATAAAAACAAACATTATGAATAAGAACGGAACAAGATTTAAACTGTCAACAAGAGCATCTTTCAAAAAATCAGGCAACCAGCCTATCGGTTCAATTATATGCTCAGGTAAATTAAATATATAACTTATACTTGAAAATATTGATGACATTATGCTCATTTTAAAATCGCTCCTTTATTTAAGCAAAAAGTTTTATCATCGGAATAGGCAAACTGCAAGCCAAACACCCGACAACGATTCCGACAATCAGTAATAAAACAGTAATCAAAAATGTATCCGCATTGCGTTTTTTATTCTGTGCGGCAACCGTCAAAAGTCCGATACCCGTTGTTGTAACAAGTCCTGCAAGCAAAGCAGGGAAACAAATTACACCTTTAACATAAGCAACCGCTAAAAATACCGAAGCCGCACAATTCGGGATTAGTCCGAAAATTGCACTGCCGACAACTTGAGATATCGGGGAATTTATTTTTAATAACCCTGCAACCGCCTCGGCACTTCCGTAAGTGTTCACCGCAGAATAATACAAAGCCAACACAATTATGGTGAAAAACAGAATATTTACGGTATGTGTCATCGGGTGACCGAGCCAACCCGGCAAATCCTGTATTGTTGTTATTTTGTGGTGACAACAGCCGTTTTCGTTAAGGTCAACATTGACGGCATTCGGGTCTTCCGTTTTTTTCTTCATAAAAATCAAAGTCGAATCAACAATTAACCACGCCAAAAGTCCGACTATAATTTTAATTACAATTATCGGAATTAAAACATCTGTTTTTGAAGGGTCTAAAAACAATATCGGATAAGCATCATCGGAACACGAGATAAAAAACGCTAGCAAAGTTCCTCGAGTGATGAGTTTTCTTGCGTAATAAGTACCTGCAATGACCTGAAATCCACATTCGGGAATTACCGAAATAAACACACCGAACAAAGGTCCGAATTTTCTAATCAAATTAACCAAAAATTTTATATTTTTCATGAAAAATCGTTCTAAAAGTTCAATAAAAAAATATAAAACTATCAAAACGGGAACGAAATACAAACCTTCAATTATCGCCTGTTTGATATAATCGGGAAATATCGGAATTTGCTCAATCAAAAACTTTGGTACCGCTAAAACTTCTTGTAAATTTTTGATTATCTCTTCCATAAAAAATTCCGCCTATACTGTTCCAAAATAATTTTATCACAAGATTGTCAAAATTTCCGACTTTTAACAAAATAAAATACAGTTTACAAATTGATTATAAAAAATTTTGTCATATACTGAAATTGCTATGAAAAATACACGACAAACAAACATAAATATCCAC
>CAVKDD010000248.1:0-3083 GCA_963654845.1 Acutalibacteraceae bacterium
TAAAAACAGACTCTGAATCACCGAGTAGGAACAGAAAATTACGTTTCGAGTTCCTCTCAACTCATTTTCTAGTCAGTTCAGAGTGACGTTTTGGTGTGTTTAGCAGAATATACGTCATTCTGAAAACTTAGCATTGTAGGGTGTGGAAAAGCGGAGCGATTCCCACTGTTCTTATGTATAACAATCCGAATTACGCACTCACTAATGCTTGTGCTGTTCGGAATGCCTTTTGGTTGGGCTTACTAAATCTTTCGTCATTCTAAAAACTTAAAACCAAAAATGTAACACTATGTAAAGATTATATAAAAATTATAGCAATTTACGCAATTTTTCATTAATAAAAGTTTTTATATAAGAGTAACGAGGTATAATCAGATTCATGGATGAGAAAAAGACTGAACAAAACTTGAAACTATTAGAGAACAAATCATCAGAGATGAGAGGTGAAGAAGTTGTTGACCAACATCAGTCTGCTCTCCAAACAAATCCAATCCGAAGAAAGTTGCTGGACTTTAGCACGGCTAACAAAACCCGCAAATTTTCAGTGATTGATTTGCTAAAACGATAGATTCGTGTAACACGGCTTTATGAGGGTCGATATGTGCATCAATTTGTACAGTTTGTGAGGAGTCGAAAACTGATTGTGCTTCGTTATTTTTTTGAAGTGTGATATTATTTGTTTGTATGTACGAAATTAAAAAACAAATTTACTTGAATTTTACCAAAAATCAAAAATCAGCCTTGTGCAATTTTTTGAGAGCATTAGTCAAAAAATCGGAAGGGCAAACGGTTGAAGCGATTTTGGAAAATTTTATTGAGGATGAAAAGTATTATCTTGAACAAAATTGTTCACGTTTTGAGTTTTTAGAGCCGATAATTGATGAGGAAGAATTTTTATCGGATACAAAAAAATATTTAAAAGAATGCAAAAAGTATTATGATTACAAGGAAAAACAACGCCCGTTGATTGAGGCTCAAAAAGAGTACGACAGACGTAAGCGAAAATTTTTGCAGGAAGTCAAAATGTCAAAAGAAGCTCCGACAAAGAAGCAACTTTATTACTATGACAGACTTTGCAAAAAATATAATTTGGAAAAATTGGAGCTCTCTTCAAAACTTGAGGCTCGAAACGAAATAGACAGGATAATTTCCGAACATTCACCGCAACATTTAATAGAAGAGGAAGAAGAATAAAATGACGACAATTCCAGATATAGTAAAGATTTTGACAGATGCAGGAATAGAACAAAATGAAGCAAATATAGAAGTAAAATTGCTTATTGAACATTTTTGCGGATATTCGCTGATTGATATTTTGACGGGTAAAAAATTGACCTCAAAAATGCTGGAAATTGTTGAAGAAAAAGCCAAACTTCGTGCAAAAACTAAACAACCTATTCAATATATTATCGGGCTTGCGGATTTTATGGGCGAAAAGTTTATCGTTAATCCTTCGGTTTTGATACCGAGAGATGAAACCGAGCTTCTTGTAAGGCAAGCGATTGAACTTATAAAAGAAAATAATTTTACCGAAATTATGGATATGTGCACGGGTAGCGGTTGTATAGCGTGTATGATTGCAAAACTGACAAATGCTCACGTTGTCGGGGTGGATATTTCAACGGAAGCCATACATACGGCGTTTTCTAATATGGAAAAATTTGAACTTTTTAACAAGGCGGTTTTCAGAAAATCTGACCTTTATTCAAAAATTCGTGAAGATGAAGAATTTGACATGATTGTTTCAAATCCGCCGTATATTCCGCCGCAAATGAAAGCAAATATTCAAAAAGAAGTCTCGTTTGAACCCGATTGGGCACTTTATACAACGGATTCAAAAGGTTTGGATTTTTATGAAAGAATTACAAAAGATGCGAATTTACACCTGAAAAACGGCGGGTATTTGCTGTTTGAATTGGGTATCGGGCAAAGTCGTGAAGTTGCTGAAATTATGCAAAAATATAATTTTTCTGAGATAAAAGTTTTGAAGGATTTGGCGGGAATCGACAGGGTAATTTTCGGCAAATTTTCAGGAAAAATCGGTTCATAGTATAATTTTATTATAATGAATGTTGAAATTTTAAGGCGAATAAGAATAGAAAGATACATTTTTGCGGGGATAATGGCGTTTTTGATGATTGCCATTGCCGAAATCAGCGGGGAAAAAGAAATAATTTTCCCTGAAATTTGTGCGTTGACTATCGGGGCGTGGATTTCCGAGCAACAGCCTTGGAATTGCAATAAAAGAAAAATGTTTTTTCTTGTTTCCGTTGCCGCCTTGTTTGGTATGCTGGTTACAAGATATGTAAACCTTCCTTTGATATTTCAAGTTGGGCTGTGCTTCGGGTTTACGGGGGTAATTCTGACAATCGCACGGACAACTTTAATTCCGATAATTTCTGCATGTATTTTGCCGGTTTATCTCGGGACAAAATCGTGGATTTATCCGATATCGGTTACTGTTATGGCATTGATTATCATTGTTGCTCAGTGGTTAATGGAAAAATATCACCTTAAACCTAAAAACCAATACACCCCTTGTGAATTTGATTTGAAGTTTCAAGTGATAAAATGGACAAAACTTCTTGTTGTGTTTTCGATAATCGCTCTTATTCCTTTTGAAAATCAACAAATATATTTTCTTGCTCCGCCGTTAATCGTTACTTTTACCGAGTTTGCTAATACAAAAAGTCCGTTGAGAAACAAACCCTTCCACATAATAGGTTTGTTGACGTTGGCTTCGGCAACGGGATGTTTTTTGAGAGAAATTTTGAATATGTATCTGCATTTGCCGCTAACTCTTTGTGCGGGGCTGGCATGTTGTGTTTTGTTTGTGGCTTTTGACAGGGTAAAAACTCTTTTTCCGCCCGCAGGTGCAATTCTTTTAATCCCAATGATTTTGAAATCGGGGATTTTGCCGACTTTTCCGTTAGAGGTTTTGGTCGGGGCAACGGTTTTGATTTTTACCGCAAAATTTGTTTTTAAAGACTAAAAAAAAGACCTCGTTAGAGGTCAAGGTTGGTTATTTTTGGTTATGTTATAGTATTATGTCAGTTAATTTTTCAAACTGTATAGGTTATATG
>CAVKDD010000249.1:0-3080 GCA_963654845.1 Acutalibacteraceae bacterium
ATTCCGGACAAGCACGAGCAGTGTGCGAAACGAAGTGAAGGCACGATTAATGCGAGTGCGAAAGATCCGGAATCTGTTACCGGCTTAAACCTATTGTTCCTCTTAATTTTTTGCACAGTATGCTTTTTTATAATACAATTTTTGTATGGAAACGGAATTAAAACAAAAATTAAATGAAATAATCCCAAGAGTTGCTAAACTCAAGGAGTGTCTTTGACCCTGACACTTTGGCAAAAGAGGTTACAACATTAGAACAGGAAATGCAAAATCCTGATATTTGGTCTGATACTGCAAAGGTTTCAAAATTAGGACAAGAAATTAAAGAAAAAAAAGATATAATCTCTAAATTTGAAAATTGGCAAGCCGTAATTGATGATTGTAATGCTTCTATCGAATTGTCCGACAGTGATTTGATTGAAGATTCTTTGGCTCAATTAAAAGAGATGAGCAAGGATTTGGAAAAGTTTGAGTTAGAACAAATGTTGTCAGGGGAATACGATAGTGCCGATGCGATTTTGACGATAAATTCGGGAGCGGGCGGGACTGATGCTCAGGATTGGGCAAGTATGCTCCTTAGAATGTATCTTCGTTGGGTGGAAAAAAGGGGTTGGAAATCTGAAGTTCTTGACAAACTGGACGGTGAGGAAGCCGGGATAAAGTCCGCAACCATTAAGATTTCAGGCAAATATGCGTTTGGGTATGCAAAGGCGGAAAAAGGCGTTCATCGTTTGGTCAGAATTTCACCGTTTAACGCTAACGGCAAAAGACAAACCAGTTTTGCTTCGGTTGAGGTTTCCCCGATTATTGAAAATTTTGAAAAAACTATCATTATTCCGCCTGAGGATTTGGAAATTACCACAATGCGTTCAGGTGGTGCGGGCGGACAAAATGTTAACAAGGTCGAAACTGCCGTGCGAATTTTGCACAAACCGTCAGGAATTGTCGTAAAATGTCAGCAAGAGCGTTCTCAACTGCAAAACAAAGAGTACGCAATGCAAATTTTGGTGTCAAAACTTTTGGCAATAAAAGAAGCCGAATATGAGCAAAAAATGGCTGATATTAAAGGGGAAACTTCTGAAATAAATTTCGGTTCGCAAATTCGTTCGTATGTTTTCCACCCGTACAAAATGGTCAAAGACCATCGAACAGGTTACGAGGTCGGGAATGTTGACGCCGTAATGGACGGTGATTTGGACGGTTTTGTCGAAAGTTATTTAAGACAACGAAATTAGTTTTGCAAATCGCTTGTACAATTAGGACATTTTGTTGCTCGGATATCTATTGTTGAGCAGCAATAAGGGCATTCTTTTGTTGTTGCGGCTTTTTCTTCGCAGGTTTTTGTGTTCAATTTTTGCAATTTATTTATGCCTTTAATCAGTAAAAATACGGCAAAGGCAACGATTAAAAAACTAATGATGGTGTTGATAAACATCCCGTAGTTTATGGTAACCGCACCTGCTGCTTGAGCAGCATCTAAGGATTTGTAGTGAACGAATTTTCCGTCATAATCAGGCAAAACAAGGTATAATTTTGAAAAATCCACCCTGCCTAAAAGCCACCCCAGTGGCGGCATTATGATATCTTTAACAAGAGAATCCACAATTTTTCCAAAAGCTGCACCAATAATTATACCGACAGCCATGTCGATAACGTTTCCTCTCATTGCAAAGGTTTTAAATTCTTCTCCGTATCTTTTAAATCTTTCAAACATAATTTTCTCCCAAAATTTATCACTTTTTTCAAATTTTATCGTGGAGAAAGTGAAAGGTCAATTACTTGTTTGGAGATTGTAGGGCAGGCTCTTGAGGTTTCTTCTCGTCTGTTTGTTTATTTTCCGTAACTCCGATTTTTTTCATAATCGGGTGGATTAACGGGTGAGAAACGATAGGTGCAAGGATTGCCAAACCCGTAACAGAACCGAACATTGAGCCAAGTTCGATTGAACCTTTTGCAAGGGCAGTGTTGATGTTTTCTTTAGTGAATTTGTCGCCGTCTGCTCTGTTTTTGTTTAATTCTGCCAGTTTTGCAAGTCTTTCGTTTTCGTTCATCTTGTAGAAGGTTGAAAATTCTTTAGTTGAATTGAAGGCTTGGAAAACTTTTTCGTCTTTGAACAACTTTTTAGCGGCTTTGAAGGCTGATTTTCTGCAAACCGGAATTATTATTGAAAGATAAATTCCCAAGCAGGTAAGTTGATATAAAAATTCTTTTGTTGCCGAAAATTTCTTGGTTTGCGGGTCAATTTTTTTGTCTGCCAAAATAAAGGCTGGACGACCGACAGCTTTCAGGCATGTTTCGGTTGTAATCTGAGTGACAGTGCTTTGTGTCATATTGTAAATTGTCGGATTTGTCATTAAATTTTGAACTGCTGATATCATATTACACCTTCATTCCTGTATTTAAGAAACCGGTCAGGCTTACCTTAGCCATTGGTGATTGAGTATTTATTTTTGTTGTGTTTTGATAAATCGGAGCTTTTTCGGTTTGCGAAACGACATCTAAGTGTTGTTGAGATTTATCTTTAGGTTTATCGTTTTTGTGAAAAATTCTGTCCGTAAACGGATTAACAACAATAGAGCAAAGTCCCGGAATTACGAGCAAGGCGGCGGTACAAACACCTGCAAATTTGAGGTTATGTTTTGCCATTTTTGCTTTTTCAGGGTCTTTGAAAAGATTTGCACCTTTACCAGCCAAATAACTGCAAGATAAATATGTCGGAATTGCGATAACTTCCGTTAAACCTTCTCTCAATGCCGCATATTTCTTTGTTTCGGGCGATTCTTTTTTATCAGCCATCGTAAATAACGGTCTGAAAATACCTTTTGCCGTTGCGATTGCTACTACTACATAAGCAGGATTATTATTTTTCCCGATGCTTTCACAACAAGATTTTATTACACTTTTAAAATTCATTTGTTTGCTATTCTTTCTGCGGGCATGTATTTGCCATGAATCCCTAACCAAAATATATTAAAACAAAACATAAAAATTTTTTCCATAGTATTAATAAAAATTAATATTTCATTAATTTCTATTCCCTGCAAAAGCAATTTTTTTCGTGGTCATTAACTATTCCGATAGCT
>CAVKDD010000250.1:0-3064 GCA_963654845.1 Acutalibacteraceae bacterium
GGTGCTTCTAAAGGTCCTGAAAGTTTCCTATTAACAGATATTGAAAGTGTTATGGAAAACTTCATGAACCCTATTGCAGGTGAACATAAATATCATATCTTTAGTTTTGGCTTCGGACCTAAAGTAAAATCTTTCCAAAAACTTGAACAGTACGGAATGTCTCAAAAAGATATTAATACATTTAAAGATAGTGTAAAAACTTTATCGGATGAGGAACAAATTTTGGCACTTCAACGTAAAGAAATTGAGATGTTGGGTGCTGATAAAAAAACATTAAATGCGATAAAATCCGAAAAAGACTTGTCAAAATTGACAGATATGGCAAAAGAACTTAAGTCTAAAAAGTTTGGCTTTAAAAGTTTTGCCGAATTTAATGCTTTGAAAGGCAGTTACATTGATAATCCTGACGAAGTATTAAAGATGATGGAAACTGCTTCAAAAGATTCAAATTTAAAAGGTGTTTCTATTTGGCGTGATGGAACTACAACTGTAGGCAAAGGAAAATCGCATATGGTGGGCAGATTTGTTTCCTTCTCTGAAATGAGAAACAAATTATATGTTGTAAAAGGAAAAATCAACAAATCAACTATCGGTCGCGCACTTCCTAAAGGTTTGGCATGGTTTTTTGAAGGCGGTACTAACAGATTTGGCGGTGGTAAACTCGGTGTTATTATGCAGGCTTCAATCTTGGCGGATATTTTGTATAACACAATTACCGCACCAAAAGGTGAACATATCAAAACCTTTGCTGAACGTGCAGTAAATGACTTTACATACTTTGTCGGAATGGCTGTCGGTATTTTGGGTATGCACAAATTGGCAGGTGCAGGTAAGTATATCGGCTTGAATAATCAAGCAGATTTGAAGGCGTATAGAGAAGGTTTGAAAGCCTTTAACGAAAAAGTAAAAGCAGGCTTGTTAAATAATAAAAAGGCATATAAATTTGCGGAAAGACGACTTGACGTATTGTTAGGTAAAAAGAATATCAAAGGCTTCTTTAACAAGACAATGTTCAAGTTGGGCAAATTTATCAATATGGGTAATGAACGCAAATTGGCTTATGTTTCAACAAGCAAACATAATTTGAACTGGTTGAGAAAAATGGCTAACGGTAACATTATTGGTGTTCCGTTGAGATTTGCTATCCCAATGATGATGGTTACTCCGTTCTTGGTAAAATTGACAACTACAACCGCACATAAAATCTTTGGTCGTCCTACTCATTCGGTACTTGATGAAGACGAAGAAAAACCTGAAGAAAAACAAGAACAGGCAAATCAGGTAAACGGACAAAATCAACAGGCGTTCAAAGGCGGTCAAAATCCGAACGTAAACCAACCTCAACAAGTTGCACAAACACCGAAAAATCCTCAAGATTATCCTGATTCAAACTTGATAAAAATGGCTGCTAACGGTAAAAAGCCTGTAACAAGAACTTATGTTCCTTCTCCTGAATGCGGTATACCGGGGGCTGAAAAGAACAAAAAACAAATGGCTCCGACAAGATCATACATTCCAAATCCGCAAGGAGTAGTGGTTCAAGGTCCTGATATGACAGCAGCAAATCAAGCGTTGGCAGAAGCAGCGTTAGCAGAAAAACAAATTCACGAAACTTTGGCATCTTTGAACCAATAAGGTAATTGCAAACTTATAAAAAGTATGTTAAACTTCAATTAAGTCCGTATGGGTGTTAATTTTGTTCCTACATTTATATAAATAGGGAGAGTTAACTCCATGGCATTGAAGTACACCCGCCGATATTTTATCGCCAGCGGGAAACGGATTAGTCAGGGTGCTCACCCACCTGCGAGTTCAGCAGGTAACAAAATCCACCTGTATCGGGCTTTTTATTTTTTAACGATTGCCTAACCTTGACAAATATGCTACAATACGGAGTATAGGCAGGTGTTTTATGCAAAAAATTTCGGCAATGATACTATCAGATGAATTTTCAACGACAGAGGTTTTGAAGCTCTTTGTCGGAGAATTTGACAATATTGAACTCTTGGAAGCCTCAAACAATTATTCTGAAATTGTTGAAGTCCTTGCAAATTCTCCGAATAAAACCGTTTTTATCGTGGATTTGTCCACAAACAGACAAAGCAAACTTGATTTGATGCAGAAAATCTCTTCGCAATGTCAAAACTGCAAGGTCTTGGCACTTGCCGATAATCCGTCTGTAGATTTGATTATTCAAATTATGAGGGCAGGTGCGAGAGAATTTGTACCTATTCCCGTAATAAAAAGTGAGTTTTTTGAAGCCTTGAATAAAACTATTGCTCAATTTGAACAAACTAAAGTAGCGAATAAGTGCAAAATTATTTCCGTGTTTTCAAACAAAGGCGGAATCGGTAAGACTTCGCTTGCTACAAATTTAGCGTTGGAATTGTCTAAAATTACCAAAGAAAACGTTGCTCTTATTGATATGAACTTCCAAATGGGCGATATTACAACATTTTTGGACTTGAAACCGTCTTTTAATATTTCGTATATGCTTGAAAATATTGACAAAATTAACGAAACCTTTTTGTTAAGCACTTTGGAACGTTATAAAAACACAAATTTATACATTCTTCCAGACCCACCATATTTCAAGCAGGCAGACAATATTCAGCCTAAACAAATTACGAAATTGTTTAACATTTTAAAAGAAACTTTTTCATATATTGTTGTTGATGCGGAATCGGGATTTAGCGGTAAAAGTATTGCAACGCTTGACAATTCTGACATGATTTTGCTTGTTACGATTGCAAATCTTCCTGCCTTACGCAATACGCAAAGATGTTTGGAATTGTTTGAAAAACTCGGTTATGACAGAGAAAAAACTCAAATTGTCGTAAATCGTTATATGGAAAATGACGAAATTAAAGAACCCGATGTGGAAAAGGTTTTGTCAAAGAATATTTATTGGAAAATTCCGAACAATTATTTTGCGATTATGTCCGCAATAAATAAGGGCGTGCCTGTAAGTATTATGAACGGGGCGACTAATGTTGCTCAAAGTTACAAAGGGCTTGCTCAAAATATTTCGGATAATTTGTACAAGCAAAATATGATTGAAAAG
>CAVKDD010000251.1:0-3053 GCA_963654845.1 Acutalibacteraceae bacterium
ATAATAACATCAACCAAATAATGTAACAAATTTGTAACAAAAAACTCACCTCAAGCAATTTTACAAACTCAAAATTGTTTATATAAGTAAGGTAGGTTAGAAAATTTAATTTTGGAGGTTAGAATGTACGATTACAACTGTGGATTTAGTCCTGCAGGAAGCTTGAACGGTGCTCCGTTTGGAGTATATAGCGATGCAGACTTGGATATGGATTTTACAACAAGCTCATACCCTGGAATGGCAACAGGCAGCGTTTTCGGTGACGGCTTTTCTATGATGCCTATGGCAGGCGGATACGGCGGCGGATTTGATATGCAAAGTATGTACAACAACATGCAACAGCAACAACAATTCCAAACCGATTACTCAATCAAACAACAACAATTAAATCGTAATGCAGACCTTCAAGTCAACGCTCCGATGGAAGCAATAAAAGGTGCGGCAACAGCATTAAAAGATAAAATCACAAGCAACGAACAAGACCAAATTCGTGATGCTTACGAAAGATATGTAAACGCAGTAGCGGCTGCTTACGGAACAACTCCTGACGATAGCGTAATCAAAGCAAGAGCAAATTCCTTGTACGCAAACATGAATAACGGTGTAACCTTAGTTCAAGACTTAAGGCAATACGGTCACGGCTCAATGACTCAAGGTTTAATTCAAGGTATGACTTTAGGTTTGTACGACAAACGCAGTGCAGAAGATAACATTTCAACAATTACGGGCTCTCCTGTAGGCACAACCGAAAAAACAAAACACAATCTCGGCAGATTGGCAGGTGCTGCAACCTTGGGCGGTCTCGCAGGCGGTATTGCAAAGGCTTGCAAGTCAGGCAAAGCAGGAAAAATCGGCTTGATTGTGGCTGGTATTGCAACAGCAATCTCCTTTATTACAGGCAAAGTTACAACATAACTGAAATAATAACTAATATTCCTAAAATTTCTTCCTATGTAAAAAACCGCCGAATCTGAATCAGGTTCGGCATTTTTTTATCAAAAAAAAGCCTGCTAAAAGGAGTAAATAGCAGGACTAAGTTCAGTAAAAGAGACATCAATCACTAAACATTATTATGCGTTTTTAAAAATCGTCAAATATTTTTGTGGAAAATTTTTAAAATTTATTTTATACTACTGATATGAAAAGATTTTTAACTATAATTATTTTGGGTTGTGTGTTAGTTTGTTCGACAGGAACGGCAAATTCTATCGACTTGCCGTGGAAAAAAGAACAGGCTCAAGTTGAACTTGACGAAACCTCACAACAGGCAAAAATTTTATACGCACAAAATGACATTGATGCCGCCTTGAAACTTTTAAAAAGCAAAGGCGAATTAACAAGAACCGCTGAAGATTGGCTTTTAATCGGTAATATTTTGCAAGACAAAGACCGAATTGACGAAGCGATTTACATGTTCAAAAAATCAATCGAGGTTGACCCGAAATACTACAAAGCTCACTACAATTTGGGTTATATCTATTTGTCTCAGGACAAACCAAACATGGCTCTTGCAGAATTTAAACAAGCAGTCAAATATAAAGACAATTTTGCCTACGGATATTACAATATGGGCTGTGCGTATTTAGCACTGAAACAGTATCGCAACGCTCGATATAATTTTTACAAAGCCTTAGATATTAAAGGTGATGAGCCGTCAATATATTACAATTTGGCATACACATATAAAATGCTGAATAACGAAAAACAGGCAAAAACATACTACGATTTATACAACAAACTAATAGAAAGACAGTAAAATGAAATATCAGGGAATAATTTTTGACTTTAACGGAACATTATTTTGGGATTCTGCCAAGCACAAACAGGCATGGCGAGAATTTTCCAAAAGATTGCGTGGAACATCTTTTACGGATGAAGAAATGATAAAATACATGTTCGGAAGAACAAATGAAGCAATTATTACTTATGCGATTTCTAAAAAGCCGACACCGCAAATGGTCGAAGAATTAGGACAGGAAAAAGAAGCACTATATAGACAAATGTGTCTTGAAGATAAAGAAAACTTCAAATTAGCGGACGGCGTGCCTGAATTTTTGGACTTTTTGAAGGAAAATAATATTCCACGAACAATCGCAACAATGGCAGATAAACCGAATGTTGATTTTTATATTGAGCATTTTCACCTTGAAAAATGGTTTGATTTAGACAAAATCGTATATTCAAACGGACTTATACCGGGGAAACCTGCACCCGATATTTATCAAATTGCGGCAAAAAACTTGCATCTTGACCCAAAAGATTGTATAGTAGTTGAGGATGCTGTTTCGGGAATAGACTCGGCTCAAGCGGCGGGTATCGGCAAAATTATAGCAATTTGCTCGGAAGAACCGCCCGAATTTTACAAATCAATCCCTGCGGTTAGTGAAATTATCACAAGCTTTAGAGATTTTAACAAAGATTTATTTGAAAAACAAAAAATTGCAATGTAAAACCAAACTAAAAGGTGCGACTCCGCACCTTTTCTTTATTTGATAAACCTTAAAACTTTGCCCAATTTTTTCCCTAACGGCTTTAATGTATCAAAAAATTTCTCCAAAAGAGATTTATTTAAAGAAGCCATATCTGCATCTTTTCTTATAAGACCTGATGTATTTCGATAATACGAAGCAGGAAAAGTTTTCTTACAAATATTTTTATTTAACGGATGCAATCCGATTGTTGATTTATAGCCAGGGTCTTTTTTCTCAGGTATTACTCTTAAATTACAAGAAGGCTTCTTTGCCTCTGACGAAATACTTTCTAATAACATTTTTCCTCACTTTCTTTTTTATAGATTAATTTCCCATACTTCTATATAAAGAATTTTTCTGCGGAAAAATTGCCTATACTATACCATACCATACCATAAAGGCATTATAGCAAGGGGTTCAGACTTTTTAAATTTAACTTTATATTTTGTAATATTGTTAAGCTTGAGAAGAAAAACGTCATTCCGGCTCGGCGGCCGGAATGACGTTTTGGTGGGCTTACCAAGTGGTTTGTCATTCTGAAAAGATTAAAAATCAAGCAATTTTAATTGCGTTGATTTTATC
>CAVKDD010000252.1:0-3036 GCA_963654845.1 Acutalibacteraceae bacterium
GTTATGTTATAATCAACCATAGTCAGTCCTCCATTTTTTTTATTTGTCTTATACTACTATAAAGTATTTTTTAATTACGAAATTGCAGAAAGTCATAAATATTGTTACATAACTTTACATAAATCTTTCTAAAGTTTGTGACATCCTCAATAACTTGAAATAAACCAAATAAAGTTGTATAATAAATAAGTCATTTTAGAAATAGAGAGTACAAAGAGGATAGTAATATGAAGTTACACATGCAAATTCTAATAGCGTTGGGTTTGGGTATAAAACGCAACTGGCACATATTTTTCGGTATTTTTGCAGGTATATTTGTCGGGGTATTTTTACACAGTCACCCAAACATGCTTGTAGATAATGTGTTAACCTTCATAGGTCAAATGTTTATCAGGCTTATCCAAATGGTTGTAATTCCGCTTGTTGTTTCCGCAATTATCATTGGTATTACAAGTGTTGGCGATAACAAACAGTTGAGTAAATTCGGTTCTAAAATGATTTTATATTACGGAATCTTAACAACTATTGCCGTTACTATCGGTACGACTTTGGCGTTGTTGTTCAAACCGGGACACGGTGCGTCTCAATATATTGCGGCAAATATTGCAACCGATGTTCAAGCGTCCGTTGCCGATGCAATGCAATCTCAGCAGGGTAATATTTTAAACCTGTTCTTGAGTTTTATCCCGAGCAATCCGTTTGAAGCGGTTGCAAGCGGAAATATGGTTCCGATAATCTTGTTTGTCGTTGTATTTGCTCTTGCTTTGGCAAAAGTCGGGGATGTAAACCGTCCGATAGTTTCGTTCTTTGAATCCGTTTTTGCGGCGACAATGAAAATTACCGATTGGATTATGTTGTTTGCGGCACCGGGTGTATTTGCTCTTACCGCAAGTGCTTGTGCTAGTTTTGGCGGTGGTATTTTTACCGCAATTTCTAAATATTTGTTGGTCTTGCTTGCAGGGTTCTTAATCCAAATGTTTATGATTTATCCGCTATTTTTGAGATGTTTTTCAAAAGTTTCTGCCGTAATGCTGTTTTCGGCGATTGCGGAAGCGATGATGGTGGCGTTTGGTACTGCAAGTTCTTCGGCTACCTTGCCTTTGACTATTGCATGTTGCGAAAAACGTGGTATTTCTCATAAAATTTCAAGTTTCGTATTACCGCTCGGTGCAACTTTGAACTTTGACGGAACAGCGTTGTTACAAGTTGTTGCTGTATTGTTCTTGGCTCAGGCTTACCAAGTTCCGTTGACTGCGTTTTTGGTGTTCCAAATCGCAATTTTGGCGATTGTTGCTTCAAGCACCTGTGCGGGAATTCCGGGTGGCGGTTTGATTACCATTGCGTTAATTCTTAACGGTATGGGATTAAGCCCTGAACAGTTGGTAGCAGGTTTTGCGTTCTTGTTCACTATCGAAAGAATTACGGATATGTTCAGAACTATGTTGAATGTAACTTCTGATGCCGTTGTTGCCGCAACTATTGCCGACAATGAAAACGAAATAAATTATGACTTGTTGAATAATCCGCAATCTTATGAGGAAATCGCTTAATTTTAAGATTTTGGAGTTATTTTGATGAGTAATTTTGAACAAAATATTACAGATAAAGTTGCTTCCGCCTTGCTTGGTAAAAAAGTGAGCGGAAGTGATTTTTATGACCCGACCTTGCTTGTTGCTGTTCCGAGATTTGAGAATAGGGCTCGTTACGGGATTAAAAACGAGGATTTGCCGTTTGAGGGAAATGATGTTTGGCATTCGTTTGAATTTTCCGTGCTGACGGAAGGCGGCTTGCCCGTTACAAGAGTTTTGAAATTGAAATATGATTGCGAAAGTGAATTTATTGTCGAATCTAAATCTTTGAAATTGTACCTGAATTCATTTAATATGTACCGATTGGGCAAAAACGTAAATGAGGCTTTGGCGTTAGCAAAATCTTTGATAAAAAAGGATTTGAGTGAGAAATTACAAACTCGGGTTGAGGTGAATTTTCTTGAAATCGGTTCGATGCGTGAAGAAATTTTTTCTGATTATGCAAATTTGATGGACTTTGTTGAGGAAAAAAGCGTTAATTTTTCAAAATATAAGGAAGCCCCTGAGGTTTTGAGGGCGGAACAAACTGGTGAGATTGCCGAATATCACTTGAGGTTTGAGTCTTTGCGTTCAAATTGCAGGGTCACTCATCAGCCTGATTTTGGAAGTGCGTTTATTTATTACAAATCAAATAAGCACCTTGACGAAAAATCTTTGGTTGAATATTTGGTGTCGTTTCGTTCGGAGTTTCATTTTCATGAGGAATGTTGCGAAATGATTTTTAAACGCTTGGCGGATATTTTAAATCCTGAGGATGAATTGCTTGTTTGTGCCTTATACACAAGACGTGGCGGGATAAACATTTGCCCTGCAAGATTTAAAAACTTGAAAACTCCTGACAAAAACCTTGAAAAGTTGTTTGACTTGTCAAAATATTGCGAATATGGAATAAATCTTTAGGGGAGTTTAGTTTGAATAATCGTGATTTTGGAAATATTGGCGAAGATATAGCGTGTGAGTATCTCAAGAAAAACGGGTATAAGATACTTGAGCGAAATGTTCATTTCTCAAAGTTGTGCGAAATTGATATTATTGCACAGTTTAAGAAGAAAATTGTTTTTGTCGAGGTGAAAACAAGAAGGACTAACGCTTTCGGTACTCCGCTTGAAGCGATTACAAAACGAAAGTACGACAATATAAAAACGGGTGTTTTGTCATATTTGAAGGAACATAAAATCAAGGAGTATCAAATCGATGCCATAGGGATTACCCTAGAACCCGAACCCGAAATCAAACATCTGAAGAATGTGTAATTTACAATTTTGGGGGCTTTTTAGATATAACGCAATAAAACAGATTCTGAATAACAAGAAAATTAAATGCTCATTTCATTCGCATAAATTTTCTAAGTTTTCAGAAGGACGAAAGCTTTGGTAGGCTCACCAATTAGTCATTCTGAACTTGATTCAGAATCTCTTTAATAATCAAAGTAATACAAAGAGTTAAG
>CAVKDD010000253.1:0-3015 GCA_963654845.1 Acutalibacteraceae bacterium
TAAGGAATATTTGTGATAAGATAAAGGAGTTGAATGGGCTTGTAGCTCAGTTGGTAGAGCAGTTGACTCTTAATCAATTGGTCGTGGGTTCGAGTCCCACCGGGCCCATTTTTTAACAAGGATTGGTGTTTTAGTATAAGTAAGTAAGAGGGGTAATTTATCATGGTTTGTACACTTAATAATAAGCTAACTACTATCAAAAAAGCGTTGAAAGCTCTTGGCAAAAAGAACTTCGTTTTTATTATGCACAATGGAAGTTTCCCTTCTGTTGCCGAAGAAAACACAGGTTTTGGCTCAATCAATTCTTCAACAGGTCACAGATTTATAGACTATGCTTCAGGATTATTCGATGCAATTCAAATGGGACCTGCGGGAAAAACAAAGAGTTCCGATTCTTCACCTTATACAGGTACAATTTTCTCAAACAACCCTTTGTTTATTGATTTGAAACAGTTAACAACACCTGCTTGGGGCAAAATTTTATCATTTGAAACCTTCAACAATATTGTTGAAAACAATCCGAACAGAAACACCAACAGAACAAGTTATTCTTATATTACTAAAAAACAGGCTCAAGCACTTTCGGAAGCCTACTCAAACTTCATCAAACTAAATGACAAAAAAATGATGGCAGAATTTGAGACCTACAAGGCTGAAAATGATTCTTGGCTTGATAAAGACAGTTTATACGAAGCACTTTCAATAGAACACGACACTGATTTTTGGCCAAACTGGAAAAGCAAAACAGACAAAAATTTATTCAACCCGAAATCTATTGAAGAAAAAATGGAATATGCAAAACGCATAGAAGAAATTTCAAAAAAATATGCAAAAGAAATTGACGAATACAAATTTATTCAATTTGTATTGTACAAACAAAGTGCAGAAACAAAAAAATATGCCGATTCAAAAGGCGTAAAAATGATTGCAGACAGACAAGTTGCCTTTTCTGACAGAGATTGCTGGGCATACCAATCCTTATTCTTGGAAGGTTGGTGTCTTGGTTGTCCGCCTGATTACTTCTCAAAAGACGGTCAGGCTTGGGGCTTCCCTGTAATCGACCCTGAAAAATTATACAAAGATGACGGCTCTCTTGATGAAGCAGGCATTTTGATGAAAAACTTATTCAAAAAAATGTTCCGTGAAAACCCCGGTGGTGTCAGAATTGACCACATTGTAGGACTTATCGACCCTTGGGTATATAAAGCAGGCAAAAAACCGATGCCTGAACAAGGTGCGGGCAGATTGTATTCATCACCGGAACATCCTGAACTTAAAAAATATGCTATCGTTAAAGAAAGCGATTTGGATTTGACTTTGACTTCAGACAAGGAAAAAAGAGTAAAATCTTTGACAGAAGAGCAAATTAAATTATACGGCAGATTGATTGAAAAAATCGTTATTGCCGCAGCCGAAGAAGAAGGTTTGACAAAAGATTCTATCGTATGTGAAGATTTGGGAACTTTGACAACTCCTGTTGCTGCAGTTATGAAACAATATGACCTGTTAGGTATGAGATTAACTCAATTTACTGTACCGACAGAAGAAGACGACCCGTACAGATGCAAAAATATTACAAACAGATGTTGGGCAATGGTCGGAACTCACGACAACAGACCCGTAACTTTATGGGCAAAATCTTTGATTAACACTCACGAAGGCTACTTACACGTTAAAAATTTGGTAGAAGATTTGTTCGCAGAAGAACCTGACAAAGATTCAATTATTGTAAGAATGACAAACGATGCAAACTTCTTGACTGAAACAAAATTGGTGGAATTGTTTGCTTGTAAAGCAGAAAACATACAAATTTTCTTCACTGATTTCTTCAAAATGAACGAAACCTACAATACTCCGGGAACTTCAGGTGATAAAAACTGGAGTTTGAGATTACCTGCAAATTTTGAAGAAATGGAACCGATTAACTTGCCTTTATTATTGAAAAAAGCAATTATCGCAAGAGGTAGCAGTTTTGCAAACGCAAACAAAGAACTTATTGAGGAATTGAATGAAATCTTGTAATTTTATAAAAGTCTTATTATCTATATTAATATGTGCTTTCATATCAGCACCTGCATTTGCAGATATTTCAACAGATGCAAAACTTCAATACAACAAAGGTATTGATTATTACAAATTAGGTCAAATGGAAGAGGCAGCAAACTGTTTCAGAAGTGCGGTTGAACTTGACCCGAATTATATTGATGCTTATTATAATTTAGGTTCAATCTTGGAATATCTGAACCAAAAAGATGCGGCATTATCCGTGTTTAAACAGATAATTTTACGTTGTCCGGATGATTATGAGGCTGTCTATAAAGCTGCCGAATTAAGTCAAAAACTCGGAGAACCTGAAAAGGCAAAAATGTATCTGACATTAATTCCGTTAGATTCCGTTGTTGGTGCTAAGGCTCAAGACTTGGCAGAAAAGTTGGAAACTGACCTTGCCACCTTGAAACAGCAAAAAGCACAAGAAGATGCCGCCGCTCAAGAGGAATTGACAGAAGGCATGTATGAAGATATTTCAAGCCCTACGGGTTTGGTAACCGACAGAAACGGAAACTTGTACATTGCAGGATTTTCTGAGAATACAATTTTTAAAATCGGAAAAGACAATAAGAAAATCGTATATATCAAGAGTGAAAAAATTGACGGACCTATCGGACTTGCGATTGACCCGAACAATAACATTTACATAGCAAACTACAATAAAAATAACATTCTGAAAGTAAATACAAACGGTGAAATTTCCGAATTTATGACGGATATAAAAAGCCCTTATTGCCTGTATATTTCAAACGGAATGTTGTTCATATCTTCACAAGGCAGCAACACTGTCATCAAAAAGAAAATTTAATTAAAATTCTAATCCTAAAGGTTTGAATATTACCTAATCAGCAAGATTAAAGGCTGATACATTCGGATTTGTTTCTTCTTAATATTGTATTGAGGAGGAGCAAATGCCTGATAACAAGTTACTCTATAAAAAAATGTCACTTGAGGAACTTGTTGTGC
>CAVKDD010000254.1:0-3013 GCA_963654845.1 Acutalibacteraceae bacterium
GAATTTATTATTAAGGAGCGAGATTTGAGAAACGATTATCAAAAAGGTTTTACTTTAGCGGAAATATTGATAACTCTCGGGATTATTGGTGTCGTTGCGGCAATGACACTACCCATGTTGATTTCTAACGCAAAAGCAAAACAGTATAGCACAGGCTTCAAGAAGACCCTTGCCACCCTTAGTAATGCAGCAAGATTATCAAGCAGTATGTACGATTTTGATTATTCGGGATTAAACTCAAGATGTTCCTCTAATCCAACAAAAGATACACCCAACAATAAAAGGTCTATTTGTGCATTATTAAACGGCACATTGACAGGAGTAACAGTTTATTACGGATTAGACAGTTTAGGAACTTACGAAATAAATTCCCCTACATTTGAAGAAACCAGCTCATTTAAAAACGGCAAAAACAAAATGCCCATTTATGAACTTGCTGACGGAACGTTGATAATATTCTCTTCTTGGATTGGAGATAACGGCTGCACAAAAGAAATAGGAAAAAGCAGTACAAAATTTGATGAAGCTCGCCCTGACGGAACTAGCGGAACGGGTTGCTATGCTTTACTTGACATCAATGGCAAAAAATTACCAAACAAAGAAGTGACCTGTACTCAGGGGCAAAACAGTAGATTTGCAGAAAGTTCGAATAACTGTATCGTTTCCGCAAAAGATGTCGGCGACATCTTTCCAATAGCTTTCTATGATGGAATGGTTGTACCTTGGACAAGAGCAGGTTGGCATGTTTTGAATAACTCAAAGTAAACAATTTGAAATTAGACAAATCTATTCATTTTATATATAATTATCACGAGGTTTAAAATGAATAGCGAAAATATTAATAAGATTTACGAATTGTCCGAAAAATATGACAAATGTCAGGACAAAGTTGAAAAACAAAGAATTGAAAATGAATTAAATGAACTTTTAGCACCGTTTAAAAAAGGTTCGATTGGTTTAGCACAAATCAATCCTATTGTCGGTGATATTGAGTATAACGCAAAAAAGGTTGTCGAAAATATTGTTCACGCACAAAATATCGGACTGGATTTGGTAGTTTTCCCCGAACTTATTTTAATGGGTTACCCGATTGAAGACACCATTGACCGCCACCCGATTATTGTTTCGGAAAACGTGAAATGGCTCAAAGAAATTGCTAAAATCACAACCAAAACTACCGCACTGGTCGGTTTTGTCGAACCGAGAAAACCTGACCACTTAACAGGTAAAAAGTATTACAACTCGGTTGCGATACTTGGCGAAGGCAAAATTCAAGGTATTATCAGAAAATCGTTACTTCCGACATATTCGGAATTTAACGATTACAGATATATTGAGCCGTCACCCGTTGTCGGAGTTCAACCTGAAAACACTCTCGGAAACTTTGATGAGGACAGCGTTGTAACTTGCAATAAAACAACTTTGATTGATGGCGTGAAATACGGAATTTCAATTTGCGAAGACTGTTGGAACAACAAAGAATTTTTCAACGAAATCACAATGTACTCAAAAGACCCGATTGAAGAATTATCACAAGAAAAACCCGACATTTTCGTAAACTGTTCCGCCTCTCCGACAAGAGCGAAAAAAGAACAGTTAAAGCACAATATGCTATCTTATATTGCTAAAGAATACTCAACTCCAATGGTTTATGTAAATCAAGTCGGAGCGATTGACAACAGTTCGTTTGACGGGTCAAGCCGAGTTTTTGACAAGGACGGAAAACTTTTAGCCCGAGCAAAATCATTCCAAGAGCAATTCCTGATAGTCAACCCGTTACAAGGTCTCGGAAAAATTTATCCGCTCACCAAAGGGTTAGAAAAAAGTTTAACAGAAGAAAAGATTTACACCCTTGAATATGAACCTGATTTAGAAAGAACTTACAAAACCATAATTCAGGGTATTAGAGATTATTTTGCCAAAACAGGTTTTAAACGTGCCGTATTAGGGCTTTCGGGCGGGCTTGATTCTACGGTTTGTGCAGTTTTACTTGCTGATGCAATAGGTAAGGAAAATGTTTTCGGAATCAGTATGCCTTCAAAATTGACAAGTAAAGAAAGCAAATCCGATGCAGAAGAACTTGCCAATAATTTAGGCATAAACTTCACTGAAGCAACAATAAAACCAATGGTTGAAACCGCAACAGCCTGCTTAAACGACTTGTTCAAAGAGGTTGAAAAGAAATGGGACGGAAGATACACAAAATCCTTCACTCCCGATAATATTCAAGCTCGTTCACGAGCGATGTTTCTTTGGGGAATAAGTAACGAATTTGGTCGATGTTTGCCGATTGCCACCTCAGACAAATCAGAGCTATATATGGGGTACGCAACGATTAACGGTGATATGTCGGGCGGATTTGCACCGATTGCAGATGTTCCGAAAACAAAACTGTTTGCTCTTGCCCGCTGGATTAACGCAAACCGAGAAGTCAAAAACGCAATCCCTGAAGCCGTTATTCTCAAAAAACCGGGGGCAGAACTTGCAATAGACCCTAAAACAGACAAACTGCTGATTGCAGAAGATGCTCTTATGCCTTACGAATTTTTGGACGAGATAATTTGGAGAATTGAAAATCGAAAAGAATATTATCAAGACATGCTAAATTCAGAATTTTTGTACGAAAAGAAAAACAACGTTTCTAAAGAACAAAAAATAGAATGGCTTGACAAATTCTACAGACGAATGTCAACGGCACTGTACAAATGGTCAATCTTACCGCCGTCAGTGATTGTTGATTCCCGTTCGATTAACAAATACGATTACAAGCAACCTATAACCTCTTCAAGAATAAATTACAAAGGTTCAACAAATGAAGAAATTACCGATAAAATTCGTGCTTTGTTGTAATTGTTACAGTGTATTAAGAGGAATTATATTTATTTAACGGCTGGAATTAAACTATAGTAACAAATTGAAAATTTCGCAGATTTTGCGGTGCTAAAGTTGTTGTATTTTATGCTATTATAACTTCTAAAGGAATGTCCATGACGAAGAAGAATATATTTAATTT
>CAVKDD010000255.1:0-3011 GCA_963654845.1 Acutalibacteraceae bacterium
AGCTTTTATATTTGTCCAATTTGTCTTGTGCTGAGGTTGCAATTTCTTCAAAATGTTTGGCTCTATTTTGAAGTGCTTGGTTTTCCGTAGTGTTTTTTGTAATAAATTCATCCTTTTGTGCAATTTTTGCTTTTAAGGGTGCTACAGCCTCTTTAATACTTTGTTGTGCAACACTTGCAGCCTCATCTACCGCCTGTTTTACGGTTGATTCCGCAAAACTTAACTTGACCGTTTTTAAAATTTGTTTTTGACCAAGTTGATTTATATATTTTTCTGAAATTTTGTTAAACATATCGCCCATACGAAAATGTTATCATGAAAAAGAAATTTGTTAGATAATTGTTACTAATTGCTAAGTTTTGACGGTGTGAAATGGTCGGTATTTTTTCTGTCCCAGTTTACGTTGTGTTTGACGATTTTGGCTGGAGTTCCCGCAATAATGACATTAGGCTCATCAAAACTTTTAGTAACGATAGAACCTGCTCCGATAATGGAATTGTCGCTAATATGCACGTCTTTCAAAATTTTTGCGTGCATCCCGACCCAAACGTGATTTCCTATTTCGATTTTGCCTTTCGGAATATTTAAAACTTCACCAGTATTGGCGTTGTAAATTGCGTGTCCGTCACTTGTTCTGATATTTATCCCGTACGAAAATTGACAATCTTCACCTATTAAAACTTCCGTGTTTGCTTCATCGTGCAACTCCAAATTGCAACTTATGCAGGAAAAATCCCGTCCGATAATGACTTTGCTTGAAAAACTTGTAGAAATTGTAAGATTTTGGATTGCACTTTTGGTTGTGCCAATTTCGATATAACAATTATCGCCGAGTGAAAAGTTGCAATTTTTAAAATTTGTCGGTTCGTGGATTTTCACGACAGAATTTTTGCCGTTAAAATGAATTTTTAACCCTGAAATCTCTTTGTTTTCAACTATTGTACCGCTTGGCGAAATCGTTAAAAAATTGTTGTTGTTGAGTTTGTCAAAGGCTTTTGATGCGAAATTGTTGCTGTTCATCAATTCGTTTCGCAGTTGTTTTCGTTTGGTTTTAGAAGGTATGAAACCGCAAATCAGATTTGCAAAGAATTTCTTGATTTTCATAAATACTCATCTCGGACAAATAGGTCACTGACATGTTTTATAATTTAGGTCAAAATAGGTCACATGTCAAGGCTTGAACAATTAGGGCAAAATATTGCAAAATATAGGAAAGAAAAGCAACTTTCACAAGAGAAACTTGCCGAAATTGTTGACTTGTCACGGGAATACATTACACGGGTTGAAAACGGACAGAAAAATATAAGCCTTAAGAAATTATTTGCAATAGCCGATGCACTGGATATCGGGTTCAATAAATTGACCGATTTTGAGTAGGTGGCTGAAGTTTATAAAATTTATTTAAAATTCATAACAAAAAGGTTGAAATATTGTACCAATTTTGGTACAATGTAATTATAGTGTAAGTGTATAAGGAATTAATTATGATAGATAAAAAGCATATAGGTTCTAATTTTGATAGTTTTCTTGACGAAGAAGAAATCTTACAAGAATCTGAGGCTGTTGCGATAAAAAGGATTATTGCTTATGCTTTGCAACAAAAAATGCTTGCTGATAATATCTCAGTTAATCGCCTTGCTAAAGAACTTGAAACTTCAAGGACCGCAATTTGTCGTATTTTAGACCCTGAAAATACTTCGATTACGTTAAATACAATCGAAAAGGTTGCAAAGTATTTAGGTAAACGAATTGTTTTATCTTTTGCATAAATCTTTATAGCGTTTAATGGCGATGTCTAAGTCTTTTTGTGGCGTCTTTTGTGTTTTCTTGATAAATGCGTGTAAAAGTACCATTGTATCGTCTTCTACATAAAAAATAATTCTTGCGATACCATTAGAAAGTTTGCAACGTACTTCTTCTAATCCGTCTGTGCCGTGCAAAATCCGAGTTAATGGCATACCGATTGGATAGCCGTATTGGACAGTTTTGATATCATAACCGATAGTCTTTTTATCTTCTTTTGTTAGTTCTTTTAACCATTCACGAACAGGCTCATTTCCGGAGCTCGTTGCGTAAAAATAAACTTCCAATGCTGATTCTAGTTGTGTCATAGCCTAATTATATCACAAATGCTTAATAACTTGTTTAGCCTATGCAAAAGAAAAAGTTGCCAATACTATTGTTGGCAACATTAAATAAACACGAGGATATTAAGAGAGAGAGTATAAAAAATCTTTGTTATATCCTAGTAATCACTATATAAAATTTATTTCCTTTAACCGTTTTCTTAAATTTCCCTTACATTTATATAAACGTAATTTTTTCAGAAAAATTGCCAAATTGGCTTAAATGTTGTTAATACTTCTTAATCAGTGATAACAAGTATATACGATGTATTTAGCAATGATTTAATTTGCATGTAAGCTTTGCATGTTGTGCTTAACAATTTATTTTTGTATGAGCATGTCTATTTCAAATTAGAGAAATTTGTTTCGTATTTTAAGCCTAATTTTTTAGCCGTATTTTCCCAAAATTCGTGGATATTTTGAGCAAATGTATTATTTAATAAGCATTCAGTTTCTATCTCTTTGGCTTGATTATGTTCTTCTTTAGTCAAAGGATTTTTTGTAGCTTCCTTTACTTTTTGGCAATCAGCGTAAGGTGCACCGATTTTTTTATGAATAATATTTTCCATTTTCTTTTGTAGTGAGGCTGGAAATAATTTTCTGTAATTTTTTGCATATTCGTTTGTTGCAATAGAACCTGCACCGTAAACTGCCAAATTTTCAAGACCTTGCCATAATTTTTTAGGTAAAATATAGTACAAAATACTTTTTTGAGGTTGTTGAGTTAGAGAGGAGTATTCTCCTTTTGAATTGTAAGCAACCATTTTCTTGCATTTTTGCGAAACCATTGTTAAGTAATCAATTAATGAAACAGGTGCAGGACCGTATTTTGATAGGTTTGGGTGTCCGTGTACATACTTATTTCCGGTAAGTAAATGTGCAATG
>CAVKDD010000256.1:0-2963 GCA_963654845.1 Acutalibacteraceae bacterium
GTGCGATAGCTTATGAAAAAGAAGAAACTTATCTTTCCACTCAGATGAAGGACGGCTCTTTTCTTGTCATAACCTTTAATACTGAGGCTTGGCAAGGCGAACTTTTTAAATCTTTGGAGCAGGATAACAGACAGATTTATATTTTGGACGGAAATAATCATTTGCTTTCCGCTCATAATTTTACACCTGAGGTTTTCCAAGAAACTCTTGAGTTACTTCCTGAGGAAAAAATCGAGAATAACCCTGTTATGATTGGGGATGAGAAGAACCAGCCTGTTGTGTATTTGCACAAGAAAAACCCGAATGTGACAATCGTTGTAAATACGACCGAAAAAATCGCTAAAAAGGCAATTTTGGATAACCGAGTTAAAATTGTGCTGTCTGTTTTGAGTTCGATTTTGGCGATGATGGTGCTGATTGGTTTTTACATTTATTATTTGTATATCAACATGCGACAACTGTTTAAGGCGGTTATGGCGTTATCAAAAGGTAATTATCAACGTCAAATCCGTTTGTTGAGTACCTCGTTTACCCCTTATGAAATCGTATTTTTGGCGAATGAATTTAACAATATGGCGTCAGAAATTCACAAATCATATTTGGAACTTCAACATAAAAATATCGAGTTGAAACAGTTGAACGAATTTCGCTCTAACCTGATTGATACGGTAAGTCACGAGTTGAGAACGCCGTTGACAAGCATTCAGGGCTATACGTCAAGACTGATGAGGCAGGATATAGTTATTGATGAAGAGATGAAACAGAAATCTTTGAGAATTATCAAGGAGCAAACCGAACGCTTAAATCGATTGATAGAGGATTTGTTGACTATTCCTGATATTGAGGGAATGAGATTGCGTACCGTGAATGACAATGTAAATCTTGATAAGGTTTTGGAACAGGCAGAATTGTTGTTAAGAAAACGTGACGGGCATGAAATTATCGTAAATTTGCCTGAAAATTTGCCGCAAGTTGTTGCGGATAAAGGACGTTTGGAACAGGTCTTTATCAATTTGTTTGAAAATGCCGTTAAATATTCGTATCCAGACACTCCGATTTTGGTGGATGCAAAAGTTATTGACGAAAAAATTGTGGTGGAGGTGAAAAATTCTTGTGAGGAAATTCCGGAAAATAAATTGCAAACACTTTTTGAAAAATTTGTAAGACTTGATGATAATATGACAAGAACCACTCGTGGTACGGGATTGGGGTTGTTTATCGTCAAAGGTTTGATTGAAGCAATGAATGGAACTATTGAACTGTTTTCAACGCCCGATTGCGGTTTTACGGCAAGAATTACCTTGAATATTGCAAAAGAAGATGAAAACGATGATGAATAAATTTATGCAAATTGCAATAGAAGAGGCTCTGAAAACAGAAGCGGATGTTCCTGTCGGGGCGGTCTTGGTTAAAAACGGTGAAATTATTGCAAAATCGCATAATACAAAAGAACTTGATAAAGAGGTTACTTCGCACGCCGAAATTTTGGCAATTCGTCAGGGGGAAAATTTTTTTGATAATTGGCGACTTGACGGGTGTGAACTCTATGTGACATTAGAACCTTGTCCGATGTGCGGTTGGGCAATTTTGCAAGCAAGGATAAGTAAGGTTTATTACGGAAGTTACGACACAAAATACGGTGCGTTTTCAACACTTGAATTACACAAAAAATCCGAGTTCAAGCCGCAAATATACGGCGGAATTTTAGAAAAAGAATGCGATGAAGTCTTAAAAATTTTTTTTGAGAAAATCCGCTAGACTGTTGGTGCGTTTATATCATATTTTCAAAGAGATTTTCGGGCTTGATTTCTAATGCTGAGGCTATTTTTAGGAAATTGTATAGAGAAAGCGACATTTCCCCACGCTCAATAAAACCAATATAAGAAAGGCTGCAATCAGCCATTTCTGCGAGTTTTTCCTGTGAAATTTTCTTTCTTAGGCGTTCTATTTTTATTCTGAAGCCGATTTCTTTTTTGAAACTCTCTTTATCCATAACTAAATAATATCGTATTGACATTATTCCTTCTATATATAATAATATTGATATAACTATTATAATAGTTATAAACCTAGTAAAATAGAAAAGAAAGGTTTGGTTTTAATGGCTGGTTTGGGAAAACGTTTTGGGTTTACTTTGGCGGAAGTCTTGATTACTCTTGGTATAATCGGAATTGTCGCTGCTATGACCTTGCCGTCCTTGCTTTATACTCAAAAGAAAAAAGAAACGGTTACAAGGCTGCAAAAGGCGATTGCTACGCTGAATGAGGCTCATAAACTTTCTTATAACGAACTTGGCGAACCTTCTTTTGAAAAAACAACTACAATGGACTCAAGAGAGTATTTCGACACTTATTGGGCACCATATCTAAAAATTGCTCAGTATTGTACCACTCCAAGAGTTTGCGGATATAGCACCTATACTCCGTTTTATCAGGCAAGTGGTGCGAAATCAGGTTGGTATATTATTGAACCTCGATTGAGAACTACATTTATGACAACGGAAGGTTTTGTTTATACAATATTTCAGGCGACTTGGAATGGAGCTGCAAATAATGACGGTTCAAATGCTTTCAAAAAAAATAAATCAGAAGTTTTGGTGGATTTGAACGGTGCGAAGCCGCCGAACAGGTATGGAACGGATGTCTTTTGGCTTACCCGTTCTGAAGAAAATGACGGGGCAATTCACCCTTACGGAATGGGGTTGTCGGACAAAGAAATTGATAAAGAGTGTTCAACAACGGGTGAAGGTTTGACTTGTGCCGAAAAAATAAAACGAGCAGGTTGGAAAATCGTTCCCGGTTATCCGTTTTATTAGTTGTTTTTATGATGACAAATCTTTTGGTAGGCACACTAAGATTTCATTCCTGCATAATCTGTCTCTGTCAGGCGGTGCCGTGACCTACGTTTTATAATGTTCCCCGCTGGCAGTGCTAGTTCGAACCAATGAGCGAAGCGAATTGAGT
>CAVKDD010000257.1:0-2958 GCA_963654845.1 Acutalibacteraceae bacterium
CGTCATTCTGAAAAGATTAAAAATCAAGCAATTTCTAATTGCGTAGATTTTATCTTATTCAGAATCTGTTAAAATAAATATCAAATTCGTACAATCTTTACCAAACAGATTCCGGATCGAAGTCCGGAATGACGTCTTGGTTGGATTAACAAGTGGTTTGTCATTCTAAAATGTAAAAAATTTATATCAACAAAAAGCGGGACATGAAACTTCGTTTCATGTCCCGCTTTAAAAAACTTACTTACAAATCCTTACAAAGAATGACGTTCGACAACTTTGTCAATCAATCCGTATTCTTTTGCTTCATAAGCAGACAAATAGTGGTCACGTTCACAATCTTCTTTAACCTTGTCAAAATCTTGACCTGAATTTTCTGCCATAATACCGATTAACATGTCTTTCATTCTGCGAATTTCTTTAGCCTCTAATTCAATATCGGTAGCCTGACCTTTAGCACCGCCCAAAGGTTGGTGAATCATAATTCTTGCACTAGGCAAAGCCATTCTCTTACCCTTTGTACCTGCTGATAACAAGAACGCACCCATAGATGCCGCTTCCCCCAAACAAATCGTTGATACATCCGATTTAATCAAGTTCATAGTATCGTAAATCGCCATGCCTGCAGTAATTACACCGCCCGGGCTATTTATATACAACATAATATCTTTTTCAGAGTTTTCACTATCAAGCAACAAAAGCTGTGCCACAACCGAATTTGCCACATCATCATCAATTTCTGTTCCCAAGAAAATTATTCTTTCTCTCAACAGTCTTGAAAAAATATCAAATGAACGTTCACCACGAGATGAAGCCTCAATAACCGTAGGCACATAGCCCATAATTTTCATATATGTTTCTTGATCCATTTTCGCTCTCCTTTTGTTGGTTCAATATTATAATAAATAAAATATTTTATCAATCATCCGTAATAGGGAGTTTTATAACAAACTCCGCCCCCTTACCTTTTTCGCTGTTAACCTCGATTTCGCCCCCGTGAAGTTTGACAAATTCTTTCGATATCGCAAGCCCCAGCCCCGTTGAGATTTCGGTTTTGGCTAAAGAATTTTCAACTTGATAAAATTTCTCAAAAATCTTCTTATGATACTCCTTCGCAATCCCGATACCTTCATCTTTTACACGAATTTCAACACAGTCAAACAATTCCTCAGCCGAAATTCTCACCTCAGAATTTTCGGGAGAAAACTTAACCGCATTGCCGATAATATTAAACAAAACCTGTTGAAGTTTGACATAATCCCCACGCAAACTCAAAATATTGACGGTATTCACAAACCGCACCTTCTTTTTATTCGCAATCGGTTGCAAAATATTACAAACCTCTTTGACCAAAATTCGCAAATTCACATCGGTAACATTCAACTTAACCGTATGAGATTCAATTTTTGCAATATCCAAAACCTCGTTTATCATACCCAGCAAGCGAATCCCCGAAACCCTGATATCCTCAACGTATTCTTTCTGTTTAGAAGTTAATTCGCCAAACAAATTATTCGCCAATGTTTCCGACATGCAAATAATTGAATTAAGCGGGGTTCTCAAATCGTGCGAAACATTTGCGATAAACTCGTTTTGAAGTTTTTTATTTTCTTGGATTTTCTGATTTTCCTTCTTAATATTTTCAAAATCGCTATAAGATTTTTTCAAGCCCTTTTCCATTGACTGCACCTGCATTGAAACGATTTTTGACAACTCAATTTCTTTAACGCTTTCCGCCAAAATATTTGAATAAGTTTCAAAAACAAGAGCTTCATCACTCGTAAATTCAGGAGTTTTCCGAATTACGCAAAACAACCCGAAAACAACGCCTTTAACAAGCAATCTTTGAGCCAAAACTTCATCATTTGTTCCCAAAATATTTTTTACAAGCCACGAAACCTCAGAAAAATTCGTATCGTACAAATTTTGAGTGACCTCATCATTAAGCGAATAAGTTTTAGAAAATTCACCGCCCAAACCTTGTTCAAAATTTAACGAATTTGGAACCAAGTAAAAAATTCCGCACTTGTCAAAATTAACAACATTTTTCAACAACAAAAACAGGTCTGAAATCTTTTCACAACCTTTGTTTTCCGCCTTGTAAAACTCGTTGATATTTTGCAGTGCTTTTTGAAACATTTACACCTCTTTATAGCCGATATAAGGAAGATTTCTGCAATATCCCGCATCGTCTAAGCCATAACCGACAACGAATTTATTATCAATATCAAACCCGTAAAAATCAGGCTGAACATTGGATTTTCGCATTTCTCTTTTATTCAAAAGTGAGCAAAATTTAACGGTTTTCGGGCTGAATTTTTCCTTCAAAAAGCCAATCAAATATTCGGCAGTTAACCCCGTATCAATAATATCCTCAACGATTAAAATATTTTTTCCGCTCAAATCAGGCAATTTTGAATCTATGGTTTTGACAATTCCTGATGATTTTTGACCGTTTCCGTAACTTGAAAGTCGCAAAAATTCCATCAAAACAGGCATTGTCAAATACTTTGCCAAATCCGTCATAAACATAACAGCACCCTTCAAAACGCAGACAATAACAACCTCTTCGCCCTTGTAAAAATCATTTATTTCACCCGCCAAAGATTTAATCCTTGTTTGGAGTTGTTCTTCCGAAAATAATACCTTCAAATTGTCTGTCGTTGCTGCCATTTTATTGCTCCTTCTTATAAAACTTCATTCTGTGAGTCGGGCGACCGACTACTTTTATTTTATCACTAATTCCCAAATTAATCGCCCACAAAACTTCTTTGTCATTTGTCAAAAACAACAACGAATCCTTTTGGTGATTAGGGATTTTTTTTGAGTTCAAATATTTCTTTAATTTTTGCGAACCTTTCATGCCGTATGGACAAATATAATCACCGTCTTGGCGAGTTCGGATTTCAAAATTTATAGGAAATTTACTCAAATCGACATACGCCACACTCTCATCAGACG
>CAVKDD010000258.1:0-2952 GCA_963654845.1 Acutalibacteraceae bacterium
ACAAAATAAAAACATCGCAAAATGTTTAAACCATAAATATAAATTTACCAGCCTTGACAAGTAGATAAATCTATGCAAAGATATATACATTGACATTGTTAAGCTGAGGATGAAGTATGAAACAGAAATTTTATATAAACAGTTTTCCCTACGAAATAGAATTAACTGCTCGAGTTTGCCACGAAAACGCTCGCAGATTATTGGAATCTTACACGAGTGAGGTTTCTATTGATGAATTTACAATCCTTGATACAATTATTGCAAAACCGGGTTTATCACAGGCGGATTTGGCACGTTTGATATTAAAAGGAAAAGCACACACGGGCAGATTTATTATGGCATTGGAAGATAAAGGACTGCTTGAACGCCACGTTGCAGAACGTGACGGGAAATTGATAAAAGTTGCTGATATTACGAAAAAAGGTGAAGAGCTTTACTATTCAATTCTGAAAAATCTCAAACCTGCAATAGAAAAATACGAAGCAATAATTTCTGATGAAGAAATTAAACAAGTCATCTCAAGTCTTAGAACTTTCAGACAACAAATTGAGCAAACAAGTAAAATAGTTTTTGAATAGAAAAATAAGAGAAAAAAAATGAGCGAAGAAGTTATAAAACAAGAAAAAGCCCCACAAACAGAAGAATGGCACCCGTCCAAAAACCCTTGGTTAATCTCAATACCGTTAATGGCATCGGTTTTTATGTACGCACTGGACGAAACAATTTCAAACGTAGCCTTGCCGTATATGGCAGGTTCATTTTCCTGCAGCCACAACGAAGTTACTTGGGTAATTACCTTTTACCTGATTGCCAGCGGTATCATTATCCCTGCGGTTGATTTCCTGTGTAAATTTATGGGTCGTAAAAACTTCTTTATGTTAAGTATTATAATTTTCACCTTCGCTTCATTTTTATGCGGAATTTCAAACTCGTTGATAATGATGGTATTATCAAGGTTTTTGCAAGGTATCGGCGGCGGTGCGATTTTGCCGTTATCGCAATCAATAATGATGGAAAGTTTCCCAAAAGAGAAACGACCGCAATCGATGGCGTTATTCGGGTTGGGAATCGTATTTGCACCGATTATCGGACCTGCAATCGGCGGTTGGATTACCGAAAACTGGTCTTGGCCTTACATTTATTACATAAATATTCCAATCGGATTTTTGGTACTTGTTGCGGCAAAAGAACTTTTGGAAGATCCGCCGTATGCAAAAAAACAATCAGGGCTGAAATTCGACAGTCTCGGATTTTTCTTCCTTGCGGTTTGGTTAGTCTTGTTGCAAATCGTTTTGGATAAAGGTAACGATGCCGACTGGTTCGGTTCTACTTGGATATGCTGGATGACCGCAATTTCCTGCATTTCAGGCATAATCTTCCTGATTACTCAAATCAAAGAAAAAAATACCCTTGTTGACTTGTCAGTAATGAAGGATAAAAACTTTTTCTTCGGCACGGTAATTCAAATAGTTTTGATGGGCGTAATGATGGCATCCAGTGCGATTTTGCCGTCAATGTTACAACAAATGATGGGCTACACCCCGTTTTTAAGCGGTATTTCAATGGTACCTAGAGGAGCAGGATGTTTGGTAGCAACGGTATTCAGTGCAATATTTATTACCCAAATCGGTGAACGAAAAATGGTTATCTCAGGGCTTTGCATACTTGGCTTGGGCGGCTTGTTATTTGGCGATATCAACCTGCAAATTGCACTCGGAAACATCGCCTTTCCGAACTTCCTCTTCGGATTAGGACTGATTATGGCAATGGTTCCGCTTGTAGAATTGTCTTGCAGAACTCTTAGAAATGAACAACTGACAAACGCCAGCGGGGTTCAAAACCTTTTGAAAAACGTTGGTGCTGCGGTCGGAACTTCACTTGTTACAACGTGTATTTCAAGATTTTCACAAATTCACCAAAATATGATGGTAGGAAAATTGACCGAATTAAACCCAGCATTTATGGAAAGATTGGAAGCCTACACGGGAAGTTTCTTATCAAATACAGACTTAGCATCTGCGGCTTATACGGCAAAAGGTTTGCTCTATAACCAACTGTTACAACAATCAACACTTTGGGCATACATCGACACCTTCAGAATTTTTGCAATCGCATGTTTCTTTGTTGCCCCGATAGTTTTGTTGATGAAACGCAGGAATTTTTCATAAAAATTTAACTAAAAATTGAAAATATTTTATTTGCCAAACCTTCATCATCAAGCGGAATTGCGGCGGTATTATTCAAATAATATTCTTCAAAATTTTTAGGATAATTTTTCCATAATTTTAGCAAAATTATACCGTTTTCATTAAAGATTTTATTATAAATTATCTTTGAAGTACAAAACGGATAGCAGTAAGGAACTTCCCCCTCACTAATCGTCAAGGAAATCTCATTGTCAGCATGAAAGATTTTTTCATACTGTTTAAAAAGGTGTCTTCTTCTTTCTTTTTCAAAACAAAAATCAATATTTTTCATCTTATTTTGCACATTATTTGAGACTGTTTTTATTGATATTTCTCGATTTAAGACCAATTCATTATTTAAAAATTCAGGATAATTTTGATTAAATTTTGCACTCGGCAAAACTAAATTATCTTGTTCAAAATTTTCCTCCAAAAGTTTTTCGACAAACAAATATGCCCCGTTTGTCACGTCAAAAAATTTTCTCAAGGAATTAAAACTCGCTAGCCCGACAGGTTCACTGAAAAAAGAATGCGAATTATCGACAATCAAATTTGGATAAATTTTTGCCAAATTTTTGCAATTTTCAGTATTTAAACCGAAATAATTTGTATATAAAATAAAAGCATCTTTTGGAAAATTTTGAACAGGTAAAAAGTTCGTATCAAGATGATAAAATTCGACACGACACCCCTCTTGTCGCACAGCATTCCACACCGTAGGGCAAGTATAAAACGGGATAAATATCTCATTTATCCCGTATAATTT
>CAVKDD010000259.1:0-2950 GCA_963654845.1 Acutalibacteraceae bacterium
AACGAAGTGAAGGCACGATTAATGCGAGTGCGTAGATTCAGAATCTCTTTAATAACCAAAATAAAACATGGAATTAAGTCCCTAAATCCTTGTAAAACCTTGCTATGAAGAGACCCTGAAACAAGTTCAGGGTGACCCTTTTGAGAGTTTTGTAATGCTTTAACAGCTTCTGAATAACAATTTTTGCTATTTGTAAAATATATTTTTACGGTTATTATTAATTGTATGAATTTGACAAATAACGAAAACATAGATGAAGTTGTGAAACTTTTGCAGGATGCAAAGCAACCGCAAAGCGAGTTTGTAAAACTTATGGATAATTTTAAAAATCCGTATTTGGTACTCATTGCGTGTATTTTGAGCCTGAGAACAAACGATAGGACGACTTACCCTGCGACTTTGCGAATGCTTGAACTTGCCAAAACTCCTGAACAAATGATGAAGGTAAATGAAGACGATTTGGCAAAAGCTATTTATCCTGTCGGGTTTTATAAAAACAAGGCGGGGCAAATTATTGAACTTTCCCGCAAAATTGTTGAACAATACGCAGGGCAAGTGCCAAACTCGATTGAAGAATTGTGCAAATTCAGAGGTGTCGGACGAAAGACCGCAAATCTTGTGATGACTTTAGGTTTTGGAGTTCCCGCAATTTGTGTTGATGTGCATGTTCACAGAATTTTTAACCGTTTAGGCTATGTCAAAACAAAAACACCTGAAGAAACAGAATTTGCACTAAGAGAAAAACTTCCGCAAAAACATTGGATTCCGATAAATACTTTGCTTGTAACACACGGTCAAAATGTTTGCAAGCCGATTAACCCGAAATGCGAAATTTGTCCGATTTCTCAATATTGTGCAAGTGTAAAGTAATTGATGTTTTCTGAAATCTGTGATAAAATTGCTCCATAAAAAAGGGGGATTTATGGAGATATTATCATTATTAATAAGTTTTCTGTTGTTCTTTGCTCTTATCGGGCTGGGAATTTGGGTCAGTATCCTGTCAAATAGCGTTTCGGCTCTTGAAAATAAAGTGAAACATTTAACAAACGATGGATTTGTTGAACGAAAAGACAAACCGATTAGTGTAAAAGAAATTTTAGAACCTGTAAAAGTCACAGAAAAAACGGTTCAGTCGATTGAACCTGAAATTATGGAAACGTCAACTCCGCAACCTGAATTTGTTGCAGAAAAAGAAGTTTCACTTCCGAAAGCGGTTGTGAAGGAGATGAGTTCAGAGAAAAAGAAATCGGATTTTGCGGGAATATTTCTCGGTAATATTTTTAATAAAATCGGTGCTTTGGCAATAATCATCGCTTTGATTATATTTATTAAACTTGTATCGCCTTATATAATTATTACTGATACGGTAAAAATTATACTTGGCTATCTTCTTGGTGTCGGCTTGCTATGCGGCGGGTTGAAATTGCATACCTCCGAAAATGTTAAAGCCTATGCGGAAGTGCTTACTGGCGTTGGGTTTGCCGCTTGGTTCATTACGACCTTTTGTGCAAATTATTTAAACGTTTTTAATTCAAGTGTTGCCTTGATTGTCGGCGGATTTATTTTGCTTACGGTTTTGGGCTTTTCTCATAGTATGAAAACCGTGTCACTCCTTGTAATCGGTTTGATTGGCGGCTATTTAACCCCGTTTATGTCACGTTCACCAAACAGTGTAGTGTTCGTTTATCTTACCTTTTTGAATATTGTGGCGTTAATATATACCTTGAAAAATCCTAATACAAAATGGGTAAATCCTTGCAACATTACCCTGACAATGTCGGTATTTTTGCTTGGAAGTGTTTTTGGCAGCGGGTTAAGTGTTTGGTATCCCGTAACTTTATGGGGAATTTATGTTCTTTATGATTTGATTAGGGACAGAAATTCTCAGGCTGATAATGCCACAAGTATATTAAATTATATCTTCTTGGCGTTTGTAACTTTGACCTTATTTAAGGCTTCCTCAACTCAAGTCGGTGTTATGTACGGTTTGACGGGATTGGTTTATGCGGTATTGGCTTATTGTAATAAACATTTTGGAAATCAGTTGTATAAGCAGTATGAACATTATGTTTTGTTAAACGTTTGGTTCTCAATTTTGTTTACCTTGAATGATACATATAGTGTGATTGCGTGGGCATTGATTGCTTTGATATTGAGTTATGCGGTTAAAAAAGATAAATTGAGTGCCGTTAAACATTATATTTCCTTCTATGCTTTTTCTGCAATGTTGGGAGTATTGTTGGCTAAAAACGGTTCGGGGTATTATTTGTATAAACTCGATTATTCTCCTATCGTAAATTATAGAACCTTTTTGACCTTTATTCCTATATTGTCCTTCATTTTGGCTATTCGCCGCTTGAAAGAGAAAGAAGCTCAGATTTGCGATATTTTGAGATTTTTAACCCTTACGCTTTTATACAGTTGGTTGATGACGGAAATTGTCGGAGCGTTCCGCATATTGATGAACGGTCAAGCCGCTGAAATGATTGAAAATTACACTTGGTCGGTTGTTACTGCCGCAACTTTTGGCTATTCGCTAATTTTCAGAAGCGTTGCAAAGAAAGTAAATTCAGTGCTTTTGACGGTTGTTGGCGATATCTTCGGAATTTCTGCGGTTATGTCGCTATTTTTAACTCAAATTCTTAGCGGAGTTTCACTTGTTCCGTTTCTTAATTTGAGATTGATTGCTTACGGAGCAGGTATTTATTGGGCTTATAATATGGCAAAGGCTTACAAATACGAGTTCTTTAAGTATTTGGCGGTAATTTTCGGGTTCTTCTATTTTTGGAAAGAAGGTAGAAGTGTTGACGAATTTTGTAATATCGGATATGTGACAACGGTTTGCTGGTTGTTGTATTCAGGCATTGTGACCTTGTTCGGTATTTTGAAACGTAAAAAATACTTAACTAATGCAGGTATCGGAATTCTTATTTTGTCTGTGTTGAGAGTA
>CAVKDD010000260.1:0-2949 GCA_963654845.1 Acutalibacteraceae bacterium
ATTCCGGACAGCAGGAACGATAGTGAGTGCGTGATCCGGAATCTGTTACGATATTAAACAGATTGTTACAAAGCGAACCAACGAACCTGAGGTGAGTTGTGTGAGTCTGTATGCGTAGGCGAAGCCGAAGAAGAATAACAAGAAAATTTAATGCTAAATGCTTTCTCAAAAATTTTCTAAGTTTTCAGAATGACGTACCACTTGGTAGGCTCTTCGATTAGTCATTCTGAACTTGATTCAGAATCTTTTTAATAATCAAAATAAAACAAAGACTTAAATTCCTAAATCCTTGTTATGCCTTGACATGAAGAGACCCTGAAACCAGTTCAGGGTGACTATTTTGCTTGATTATTGAGCTGTTTTTAGAAGGACGAAACACTTTGCTAATTGTCGGTTTGGCATACCTGCCCAACGCTTAAATTTCAGACACTACCTGCAATATAGCCATTAGAAAAGTAGGTCGGCGTTGCCACGCCGACAGCGTAATTAAATTTTATATAACTTTACAAAGCTGTTCATTTTTAGCAAATTTTCTTGGGAAAAATCCTTTATAAAAATAAGGGGAAAATAATGGTTTCAATAAATAGAATCGGTATGCAGGCGTTTAAGGCAAGTTGCAAGGCAATGGGGGTAAACCCCGCAAAGGCTTTGCACGGTATAAATCCGTCAACTGTAATTGACGGGGAAAAGGTTTTGTTTCCGAGATTTTGTTCTGAGGAAATGCAAACTGCGGTTAAGATGAATAAACAGGTTTTGCAAGGGTTGCGAACTCCAAGCACCAAAATCTACTCAAAAGCGACTGCGGAAGATTTAAGGCGGCTGACTTCTGATACCCTTGAAGACAGTTATTCCCGTGTTGAATGGACAACTCCGAAGGACGGGAAAGTTTATAATATTTTGAAACAAGGCGAAACAAAAGACGGTAAGGTGGCTGTCAGAATTTTGGATAAAGACGGTGCGTTTGTGAAAGAGGCGGAATTAACTCCGAAAATTATCGGGATTAATGATGAGTTTTCAATGCTTAACCAATACAGCAGTTATGGAATGCCGCATGGTGAGCTTTGTTTGACCTTTGCCAAAAGAAATAATCCGTTTGCAAAATATGTGACTTTTGATACTATGACCTCTCAAATTGCAGGTGGAACAGAACTGGAAAAAGTTAACGAATATCTGAATAAGGGTGGAAAATTGGACTATTTGTCCTGTTCTTATGGTGCTGAAACCTCTTTGAATAAGAAATTTATAATGGAAGATACCTGCTTGGCAAGAGTTGCGTTTGACAGACCGTATGATGAGGTTATCAAAAAATCTAATGCAAGAGTTTTAATGGCAGGTATGAATTATCGAAAAGATGCTTGTACAGAACCTGTTAAAGAAATTTCAAACAGGCTTTTGGTTTTAAATAGAAATGTCGAAGGTGTTGGGTCGATAAATCCTAAAACCCGTAGAATTTCTGATTTTTCTTTGTCACGCAATTCCGAACTTACTCAACACTATGAGGTGGGGGAATATTACCCGCAGGTAACCTCAAACGGCTTAAATATTACGGGACTTTCGGGAACGGATGTCGGATGTAATACCCCGTTGTTGGAAATGTTACAGAAAAATCCGTTACTTGGCAAACCTGTTGAAAAAGTTGCAAAATTAAAGAAAATGATTGAGGCTCGAATTGACGAATTAAGGCAGCAACATTATAAAATTCTTATGCAGGATAAAACAACACCGTTTGCCGAAAAGATGAAGGAAATGCGAAAAATAGATGATGCAAAGTTTGTAAATGAACAAAGACGTGCAAAATTGCTGGATAGTATGCTTGGCTTGAAGGAAAATAACGGCATTTATACTGCAAATTTGGAACCGATTTCGGGAACTTCGTTTGCAACACCCGTAAGAACGGCAAAACTTGCCCTAAATGATATGCTGGAAGGCATTTTGTAGGGGTAAATATATTTACCGTTTCCAAACTCAGGTATTAATTTTTCGGCGGTCACGCATAAGCCAATAGCGTAATTTTACTAAATTTTTTCCGTGAGTAAATCTGCAATGGAAACCTCAAAAGCATTGGCAATTTTGATAAGTGTTTCCAGACTCGGGTTAGCGTGTTCGTTTTCTATTTCACTTATTTGATTTTGTCCGATATTCGCAAGTTCGGCAATCGCTTCTTGAGAAAACCGTTTTTTAGTCCTTAATATTCTTACATTGTCTGCAAGTATTCTTTTTATAATTTCTTTATTCATTAAATTTTATTTTATATGACTTGCAAATAATCTTTTATTAAATATAATTAATAATCTATTAAACAAAAGTATTAAAATATATTGTTTATAAATAAGAAATGAGGCTGGCATGAAAAAGTTAAAGGGTTTTACTCTTGCGGAAGTTTTGATAACACTTGGAATTATTGGTGTTGTTGCTGCGATGACAATACCCGCACTTATGAATAACGTTCGTGCGACAAAACTGAAAAGTCAGTTTAACAAGGCTCACGCCGAAGTCCAACTTGCATTCAAAATGATGGCTGATAATGAATCTGTTTCACCTAATGAGTATTACCGTAATGGCACAACAAGAACGGACAATTATTTCTATAAGAGATTTATAAAATATTTTAAATCGGGGTTTGATTGCGGAACGAATAGTTTGGGTGTTGATAAAAATCTTCCATGTTTTTACACTACAGGCAATAGTGCTCGGTATAAAACACTTGCAGGCAATACATACGTTTCCAACACTTATTTGGATGACGGTCAAATAGGACTAATGGACGGAGCATTGATTTTGGTTGAAAATGCTGCTGGGCGTCTGTGGATTTCGATTGATATCAATGGTTATAACAATCAGCCAAACCAATGGGGAATTGATTTGTTCACATTTGAAGTAACAGATGACGGGTTAATTCCAATGGGGAACGCAAAGACAAGTTTTAATGAGGTGGATAAATTTTGTGAC
>CAVKDD010000261.1:0-2932 GCA_963654845.1 Acutalibacteraceae bacterium
GAATTCGCTCCTGCTGATTTATTTTTAGACCCTGCCGTTGATTTTGCTGAATATATCAAGCAGGATTTGGAAAATTCGGGCTTGCTTACTTCTTCTGTTTCACAAAATAAAGAAGAGTTTTATGTCAGTGCGAACCCTGAGCAGTTCAAAATTTCCGCTCAAATGTTTTATGAATTGAACTCAAACCCTGAATTATTAACCTTTAAGAATTTGGTTTAAACATTCTTCATAAGTTTCAACTTCTATGATATTGTCTGTTTTTAGAATTGAGTTTTTATCAATATCAAGGACTGTTTTGTTTTCTTTTACCGCATAAGTCGGAATATTTCGTTTTATGCTTTCAAAAACGGGAATTGAGCCGAGCGAATTGTAAGGCATTATGGTAAAATCAAGGTCGTTAACGTTAATTCCTTTTGTTTTATCGGTTGAGATTTTAGGTGCTTGAGATAAACCTAACAGAATACACGGCAAAAATGTCGGTGTGATGTATTCTGAGGCAGATTTCGGGTTCACAACCCCAGTTTCGATTTCACAGGTTCTAAAGGCAGGCGAGTGAGCACAAGGAACTTTGTAATGTTTTGAGATGTAGTGCGAAAGGATTGCTTCTACTCCGCCAACAGGGTCAACACCTGTTCCGTTTGCGTATTCAGGATTGTCTTCTTCGGAATCTTCAAACAAACAAACTATTGCGATTGCTTCGCAACCTTTTTTTAGCAGGTTTTCGCAGGATTTGCCGAGTGTTTCGATGTTTTTGACGTTTCCTGTCGAAATTCCGTCTTCGTTCATGAAAAATTCAACTCCGACCTCTTCTTCCGTGATTTCATATTCTGCAATATCAACGCCGTAAACAACTTTGACCGCATTGTGAGTGTTGATGTGAACATTTAATATCTCTTGCGGAATTGCTTTATCGTAAATTATTCCGATTTTGTTGTCGGTTGACGGTATCAGGTTAATTTCACCTTTGAAAAACGAATCCAAAGTGTAACCTTCCGTATAGAGCATATTTTCGGTAATCGCAGAAAATCCGCCAGCATTCACCACGTTAGGATTTACTATGAGATTGGTGTGTTTTGCAAAACGTCTTGCATACGCTCCCGCATCCCCCGCATAACCGCCGATTGCCGCTCCAATCCCTGTCGGTACAATAAATGCTCCTGTTTTTCGTTGTTTGTTATTTATTGTCATTTATAAATTTCTCCATTCCGTTGAAGATTGCTTTTGCCGTAGTTTCCTGAAATTCCTCATTTGTAAGTTTTTCCATATCTTTAGGACTAATCATATAGCCGACTTCAAGAAGAACCGATAGGCTTTCGGTATTTCTGACAACCGCAAAACTTGCCTCGTTTACTCCGTTATTTTTCAGTCCTGTTTGCTTATTTACTTCAGACAGAATATCTTGAGCAAGTTCTGAGGCTTGCGGATAGTAAACGTAACCTGTTGAGCCTGTCGGATTGGTAATTTTTGAGCCGTTTCCGAGTGAATCGTTGTGAATACTCAAAAATATATCCGAGTTATGTTGTTTGGAAAACTCAACTCTATCATTAAGACTTACCTCATTATCGCCCGTTCTTGTCATAAAGACATTTGCACCTGCTTGTTCAAGATATTTTTTTAGTTTTAGAGCAATTTGTAAATTCAAATCTTTTTCGTAATTTCCGAGACAACCGACCGCACCGAGTTCTTCTCCGCCATGTCCAGGGTCTAGTGTAATATTTAACCCTTTTAACGGCGAGTTTTTGCCCTGCAAAATCTTTGTGTCTTTTATTTCAATTACAAGCTCGTGGTTATTTTTGTAATAACTTTTATACCCCGTGCTAAATCCCGTTTTATTTATGTGGACTTCATATTTGTTTTCGGGATAATTTTTGACGTTATAAACCGTCAAATCATAGCCGTCATTTGTTCTTATGAAATGAGTCATTCTTTTGTCTGTTTTGTAGATAATACTTTCACTCAAAACGTACGGAACTTTTTTGTTTACTTTTATTGTAAAAAATCTGCCTTCGGGTGTTTCTTCATAAACAAAGCCTTCAACTTTTACGGGCGAATTGTTGTAGCCTTTGATTGAGGTTACAAAAGACTTGTCAATCCAAGCATAATCATCTCGGGCAAGTTGTACTTTGTAAAAGTTTTCATATTCTCCGATAACGTTTAAGGGCATACCTTTATCGTAATGTTGCAGCCTTGTAATTCCACCGTCATACGGGAAAGAACGCAATGGAACATTATCTTTTATTGTTGCTACGGTTAACGGTTCGTCAAAATATGTCACCTCTTCGCTTTGAACGTACGGTTTTGCTTGTTCTCGTTTTATTATGTATGTTTTTTGTTCCGTTCCGTTATCAAAGACAAATTTGTTTTCACCAAATTCCAAATTTACAGGGTAGAAAAATCCGCCCTGACGTGAAAGTTTGATTTCTTTTGAATTTATTGTAAGTTTTTTTTCAGGATTTTCATGTCCCGTAAAAAACGTAGTATCAGCGTTAATCGTGACATTATTTGATTGCGGGTAAACGATTTCAACACTGTTTGCTTTTTGCGTACAAAGTGTTAAACAACTTAATATTGCCGTTAAAATATATCTTTTCATATAAATACTATACTATAATTTTACATAAAATATAATTTCGTAAATTTATTTAATATTTATGATATTTGAATTACATTGTGATAAAATTAGTGTATTGAGGGATAGCAAATACATGAGAACAGAGAGTTCCAATAACAGGCAAAAATCATCGAGAACGAGTGCTTGCAACAAAGGGATTAACAGACTTTTGATAGTTTACGCCTTTGTAGTTTTTGTTTTGATTGTTCACTTAATCAAATTGCAGGTTTTTGACCCTAACAATTACCGTGAAAAAGGCAGAATACAACGTGCAAATCATGATTTTGCCGTTAGGGGCGATATTTATGACCGTCATGGCAT
>CAVKDD010000262.1:0-2929 GCA_963654845.1 Acutalibacteraceae bacterium
ATATAAAGGGTTTTGAGGGGGTCACTTTCGTAAAAATATTCTATTTCTTTTTGTAAATTTTTCAAATACAAATCTTTTTTATCAACAGTACAATAAGAAACAAAAGAGCAATAATTGCACTTTGATTTACAAAAAGGTATGTGAATATAAGCACTTTTTACCATAAATTGATTATACAATGAAGGAAAATAAAAAAGACAAGTTCTCTCAAAACTTGTCTGAATTTATTGACTCAATAATAATATTCTCTTTCTTAATGTTCTACTCTAACTTTTAATATGTCGTTTACCAATGCCACAACAGCACCTAATATCGCACCTGCCGCTACAAAGAACGAAGTAGGTCTGATGTGTTTGGTTACCAAATTGTATCCGTTCATAAATTGTTTTGCGGTTCTTTCCGCAACTTCGGAAGAATTTTGACAAATTCTCTTAAATTCTAACAATTCAGTAGGTTTTTCTTTTCTCAAATTGCTGATAGCAGTTTTAATTCTTGAAGGTTTCATGCGGTCGCCATCTTTCATACCGTCAAACATTTTGATAAATTCATCTTCCGCAACAGAACGTTTATCTTTAGCGTTTAATTTTTCAAGATATCTTTCTGTTCTGAAGCTATACACTTTTTTCTGGTCATTAACCAAATTTTCAACTTTTCTATACTCGTCACTGTTTTTTTCTTCATGAGTTAAAGGCAAAGCATATTTGCCAGCCATGCCTGCAGCTGCACCGATTGCCGCACCTTGTGCCAATGGTATTAATACACTCCTATGTCCGTTATTCTGAACTGACTCTGTTCTCATAGTCCTTTTCCTTCTGTAAATCCGTTACTTATCAAGACCCCATAGCTTGATTAGCATTTACTACCTATATTTTATGTAAGAACTTGCACTTAAATATTCTAACCGAGCGAAAACTCACTTAAAACTGAGTAATCAAATTCTTATTTTGTTTCCGATATTATATAATAAAATTATTTTTTTGTCAACACTCTAAATAAATTTAGCAAAAGCATAATTCCGACAATCCCCAAAGTTAGGAAAAAGTCGTATTTTATGGCATTGTGTTTTGCAAAAAGACATGCCAAAGCACCCGCCAAAATTGCAACCGAAGTAATAATTACAACGGTTTTCTTTTGTGAAAATCCCGCATGAAGAAGTTTGTGGTGAATATGCTCGGCATCAGCAACAAACGGAGATTGCCCTTTGCAAATTCTTCTCAAACTTGAATATGTAATATCAATAATAGGCACTGCCAAAACGACAAACGGCAACAATATCGCAAGTGTCGCCACCTTCATAACACCCGTAATCGAAATTGCGGCAAGCAAAAATCCCGAAAATAACGCTCCGCTATCGCCCATAAAGATTTTTGCAGGGTTAAAATTAAAGGTCAAAAAGGCAAGCATTGCACCCGCAAGGATAAATCCGATTAAGGCACTGATTGGATTTGCAGGGGATAACGTAATCGCCAAAATTGCCAAAGTTATGGCATTCACGGTAACAACAGAACCCGCAAGCCCGTCAACACCGTCAATAAAATTAACGGCATTTGAAATTCCGACAATCCAAAGCAAAGTAATCGGATAAGACAACAAGCCCAAATCTATTCCGCCAAAGAACGGAACACTGTCTATTTGCACCCCCAAAAGGTACGCTATTGTTGCGATTGAAACTTGGATTAGAAGTTTAAATTTTGCACCCAATCCGTAAATATCATCAACCAAACCCAACAGAAACATTAACGAACCGCCGAGCAAAATTCCCGACATCAATTTTCCGTAAGGATAATAACTTAACAATACAAGGCACAAAAAAGTCAGCATTGTACTAATCCATATTGCGACCCCGCCTATTCGGGAAATCGGTTTTGTATGGATTTTTCGCTCGTTCGGAACGTCAACCAGCCCCTCTTTTTTAGAAAAACTGATTACCAACGGAACCAAGAATACCCCGAAAATATAGGCTATTACCGTTCCGATTATGTGTGAATGTGCTAACTTAATAATTATAATTTTGCTCCTTGTTACTAACTGTATAGCGGATGTTTTTTACATAATTCAAGCGATTGATTACGCAAATCCGCTAACACGTTTTCATTATCTGACGAAAATATCGCAGATGCAATAATTTTTGCAACCTTACGCATATCTTCTTCTTTAAAACCTCTTGTTGTAACGGCAGGAGTACCCAATCTGATACCACTTGTTACAAACGGACTTTGCGGGTCGTTAGGCACTGTGTTTTTGTTTGCCGTAATTCCTACTCTTTCCAAAACATTAGCCATATCTTTGCCTGTTTTGCCCGTTTTTCTCAAATCTAAAGTCATCAAGTGGTTTTCCGTCATTCCGCCAACGATGTCCAAGCCTTCGTCCAACAAGCCTTGTGCCAAAGCTTTAGCATTTTTAACGATTTGAACTGCATATTCCTTAAATTCGGGTTTAGAAGCTTCCAACAAAGCCACCGCTTTTCCTGCAATAATATGTTCCAAAGGTCCGCCCTGCAATCCCGGAAATACCGCCTTGTCAATATCTTTTGCAAACTCTTCTTTGCACATAATAATACCGCCACGAGGACCTCTCAAAGATTTGTGAGTAGTAGTTGTTACAAAATCACAATATGGAGCAGGTGACGGGTGAACGCCGGCTGCAACAAGTCCCGCAATGTGTGCAATATCAGCCAAAAGCAACGCTCCGACTTCGTCTGCAATCTCTCTGAATTTTTTGAAATCTATAACTTTAGAATAATTACTTGCTCCGCAAATAATCAATTTCGGTTTGTGTTCGTGTGCCATTTTGCGGACATCTTCATAATCGATTTCGCCGTTTTCATTAATTCCGTAGCCTTTAACATCAAAATACAAACCCGAAAAGTTTACGGGTGAACCGTGAGAAAGGTGACCGCCGTTTGACAAATCCATGCTCAAAACTCTAT
>CAVKDD010000263.1:0-2928 GCA_963654845.1 Acutalibacteraceae bacterium
GGTTTGAACCCATTAAAACGAAAAAATAAAAAATGAGAAAAAAAGTCTATAAAATGAAAAACATTAAATATTTTGCCCCAAAACGCAGTCGTAGAGCGGGACTTAATGTTTTTCACTGTTTGAAAAACATTAAAACATTGACTACGCAAGGGTTTCGGCGAATGACCCAAAAATCGCAATCGTGGAAACGCAAGCAGGAAGCCAATCTCAATGTTTTTCACGCTTATGAAAATCATTAAATCGTATTTTTTCTGAAATAAAAATTTTTCTACTTTTTTCTATTCAATTTTGCATTTTTGTTAATAAACTTGACATCAAACATTATTCTTTCCAAAATGGTATTGAAGTAGAAAAGAGGTTTTTTAATATGACAGAATTATTACAACAACCAACACAACAAGCAGCAGGTCAACAATCTGCAACACAACCGCAAGGACAAGCACCGGAACAAGGTACTCCTGCGGTACAAACAGTACAACAACCAACACAAACACCACCACCATTCAAATCTTTCGCTACAGAGGAAGAATTTAACAACGCTTCAGCAAAGATTAGAGGTAGTGTTGAAAGAGAAATTTTGAATACTTTAGGATTAAAACCTGAAGATAAAGACAAATTGGCTAAGTTCAAAGAAGCATACGACAATTCACTTACAGAAGAACAACGTAAAGAAGAAGCCTTACAACAACTTTCTTCGTTGAAATCAGAAATTTCTGAAAAAGATGCAATTATCGTAGCACTTACTAAACTTAGCGGAAAAGACCCAGTAGAGGTTTCTAAATTAGTTAAAATGGCTAAGGGTTTGGTAGGTGACGATTGCACAATCGAGCAGGCTTTAGATGACGTTATGAAATTCGTTAATAAACCTGAACCGCAAGCACCGCAAGGTCAACCGCAAGGATTAGGGCAAGGACAAGTTCCTAACGTGGTTAGCAAGCCTTTAAACAATCCTAGTCCATTGCCTGTACAAAATGAAAACAATCCGTTTAAAAATGAAAATTTGACAGCACAAGGATTGTTGATTAGACAAGACCCGACAAAAGCAAGAGATTTGGCAAGACAAGCAGGCTGGACAGAACAACAAATTACATTTTAATTTCTTTAGGTAAACCAAACGGTAACTCGTACCGTCACCAAACGAGGCGAAACAGTTACACCTACTGTTTGAAGGTGGCGAAAATTTTATAACTTTAACCATTAAAAACAGGAGGAAAAATATCATGGCAGTAACAAAAATTGCTAACGTTGTAGTTCCTGAGTTATTTACACCTTATGTAATCAGAAGAACTGCAGAATTATCAAAACTTGTTCAATCAGGTATTATCACAGCAAACGCTGAATTGAACAAGCTAATCACTGGTGGCGGTAAAACCTTAACAATGCCTAAATGGAATGACTTGACAGGTACTTCCGAAGTATTGTCAGAAACTACACCATTGTCACCTGATAACATCACAACTGGTGCAGAAGTTGCAACTGTTCTTTACAGAGGTAAAGCATGGGGTGCTACTGAATTGGCAGGCTGCTTAGCAGGTGATGACCCTATGAAAGCAATCGGCGAATTGGTTGCTAACTGGTGGGTTAGAGATGAACAAAAAATCTTAATCAAAATCTTAGACGGTATTTTTGGTGCTACAGATATGGCTGATTTAACATTGAATGCAACAACAACTGCATTAGATGCTAAACTTATCTTAGACGGTAAACAACTTTTAGGTGACGCTGCTGACAAATTGACTGCAATCGCTATGCACTCCGCAGTTTACACAGCATTGCAAAAATTGAACTTAATTCAATACATTCCTAACTCAAGAGGTGAAATCGTAATGCCTACTTACTTGGGTTACAGATTGATTGTTGATGATAGTTTGCCATACACTCCAGCAGTTACAACTACAGGGTCTGAAGCACCTGCTAAATTCACTACTTACTTGTTCGCTAACGGCGTTATTGGACGTGGTGAAGGCACTCCTGCTTCCTTAACACCAGTTGAAACTGATAGAGACTCTTTGGCTTCTACTGATTACTTAATCAACAGACGTGCATTCGTTCTTCACCCACAAGGTATGAAATGGAAAGGAACACCTGCAGGTGCTTCTGCTTCTAATGACGAACTTGCTACTGGTACAAACTGGGAAAGAGTTGCAGATAAGAAACAAATGGGTATCGTTAAAGTGGTACACACAATTTAAGGAGATGACAGTATGGGTTTATCATTTTTTAATGCAATGCGTGCAAGACAAAAAATGTTAGAAAAAACCTTAGCAGAAACTCCGAAAGAGGACGTTGTAGAACCTACTTCCCCCGAGATTATCGGGGAAGTAGGACCTCTACAAGAAGAAGAACCTAAAGAAGAGGTTGAAGTTAAGGAAAAAGAAACAGACGCTGAAAAGATTGCAAAATCTAAGGCAAAAAACAAAAAAGCAAAATAGTTGTAGAAAACAAAAGAAATGGACGGAACAATGAAAGACGAGATATTGAAAATTTGTAAAGTGTTATTACCGAATACAAGCAAAATTGACGACACTCGTCTTTCTTTGTACGTTGATATCATTTATCAAAAGATTTTGAATTATTGTAATCGTTATGATTTTCCTGAAGCATTGAAGTATGTAGCCGCTCAAATGGTAATTGATTTGATTACAGATAATCAAGTTATTAGCGGTAATATTTCATCATTGAAAAGTCTTGAAGAAGACGGGCGTAAGGTCGAATTTAATGTCGATAATATCATGACGGCAGCAGAGGAAAAAGTAACAAAAACAACCGAATTAAATCGTTATAAAAAATTGTATCGTACTGGGGCTAGCAGTGCAAACAATGAAAGCAGTGAGGGGTCAACTGATGATTAACTTCGGGGCAATGTCAGAAACAATACATAACTTTTTAGACAGTGATTATATTGACATATTTCGCAAAAGTGCAGAC
>CAVKDD010000264.1:0-2890 GCA_963654845.1 Acutalibacteraceae bacterium
CGTGTTTGCTACGCAGCACACTAGCCAAAATCCGCTTCTCGCAATGACGTGAAATCCGCTACACACCCGCAAAAAGGGCACCCTGAACTCGTTTCAGGGTCTCTTCATGGTAAGGTTTAACAAGAGATTTGGGACTTAATACTTTGTTTTATTTTGATTTTGGAAGAGATTCTGAATCAAGTTCAGAATGACTAATAGATGAGCCTACCAAGTGGCTTATCATTATGAAAATGTGATAATCAACATTGAACACATATTACAAAGTCCAATGTAGGTTTGAATTGCTATCCAAACGATTAAAATTACATTGTCGGCGTGGCAACGCCGACCTACTTTAAAATGGTTCTTTTTCAGACAGTGTCTGCATTTTCCTTGTTGGGCAGGTATGCCCAACCGACACCCGCACACATAATTTATCAATGCTTTGGCATTCTGAAACTTTTTACTCATATCTCAAGGCATCAATCGGATTAAGCAAAGATGCCTTATACGCAGGGTAATACCCGAACCCGACACCAATCGCTGCAGAAAAGCCCAGTGACAAACCGATTGATGAAGCCGTTATAGCAATATTCATGCCTGCAAGTGCGTGCATAATATACGCCCCGACTATCCCGATTAACACTCCGACCAAACCGCCAAGCATAGACAACATAAACGATTCAATCAAAAATTGAATTCTGATATCTGACGCTTTTGCCCCAATCGCCATACGAATACCGATTTCCTTAGTTCTTTCCGTCACGGAAACCAACATAATATTCATAATTCCGATTCCGCCGACAATCAGCGAAACTCCCGCAATCGCACCAAGCAAAAGCGACATGGTTTTGGTTGTAGATTTAATTGTTTCCTGCATTTCGGCAAGGTTTCTAATCTCAAAATCATCGTCCTGATTTTTGCCGATATTATGTCTGTGGTGCAAAAGTTCTTTTATATCAGCTTCTGTTGTAGATAAAATTTCTTCATTCTGAGATTTTACGGTAATCATATTAACCGTTCCCGGAAAATCCGTCCCGAAAACTTTTCTTTGAGCCGTTGTAATCGGAATAAATACTAAGTCGTCCTGATCCTGCCCCATTCCGCTTGAACCTTTTGTTTTCAACAGTCCGATAACCTTAAACGGAACATTTCCGATACGAATAGTCCTGCCAATCGGGTCAACATCGCCAAATAGTTCAGTGGAAACGGTTTGTCCGATTATCGCAACTTTTGTGCCGTTTTTACTGTCTTCGGGCAAAAATCCTCTTCCCGACTCGATTTCATAATTTCTTATCAAAAAATAGTCCATAGTCGTTCCGCCAACGGTTGTTGACCAGTTTTGGTTTCCGTAGGTCAACTGTTTTGCCTCAGAAGAATACGGGGCAACGGCAAGAATACCACGGCATTTGGTTTCAATCGCACTTGCATCTTTCATTGTCAAAGTCGGTTTTGTACCCGAGCCCATTCTCACACCGCCTGATTTTGCGGAAGCCGAACGTATCATCAACAAATTACTGCCCATTGATTCCATATCTGCTGCAATTTTTTTACTTGCACCCGCTCCGACCGCAAGCATAATAATTACGGCACTTACACCGATAATTATACCCAAACTCGTAAGCATTGAACGCATTTTATTTATTCTTAGCGAAATTGTCGCCATTTTTAATATTGATTTAAAATCTAACATCGTAAATCCTTTAAGTTTCTCTTGTTCTGTGAGCTAACCACACTTCTTTCGGCTCATCCAACACAATATTTCCGTCTTTAAATTTGATAACTCGTTTTGTATATTCCGCAATATCGGGTTCGTGAGTGACCAAAACAATAGTTTTGCCCATTTCTTCGTTAAGTCTTACGAAAAACTCCATAACCTCGATACTTGTTTTAGTGTCCAAATTACCTGTCGGCTCATCCGCCAAAATCAGCGGGGCATCATTAACTATTGCCCTTGCAATCGCAACACGTTGTTGTTGACCGCCTGACATTTGGTTTGGCATGTGGTCTTCACGTTTTTCAAGTCCGACAATTTTTAACGCCCATTTGGCACGCTCAATTCTTTCACTCTCGGGAATTCCCTTATAAATCATCGGCAAACAAACGTTATCAAGTGCGGAAGTTCTTGAAATCAGGTTAAATCCTTGAAAAATAAACCCGATTTTTTCGCAACGAACCATTGCCAAGCGGTTATTATCAAGGTGAAGCATGTCTTCTCCGTCAAGATAATATTCGCCCGATGTCGGTTTGTCTAAAGTTCCGAGCATATTCATGCAGGTAGATTTACCGGAACCCGAAGTTCCCATAATCGCCACAAATTCGCCTTTTTTAATACTAAAGGAAACGTCATTCAAGGCATTAAAGGAATCTTCGCCCGTTTGATAAGTTTTTATTGCATGTTTTACCGTGATTAAGTCCATAGTTTATAATCCTGTTTTCTCATTGAGTTTTAACAAATCTATCATATTTTGAACAGATTGTATTTCATTGTAAAATTCTTCAACAGCTTTTTTAGATTTTAAAGATTTATACAAACTTCCGAGTTCAAACAAATCTTTTTTTGAAGAAATTGCAAACATTATGCAATCATCAAAGAAAGAACATTTTATACCCCTTGTGCCAAAAGAGGTTTCAAGATGTTTCAAGCGTTCCATAAAGGCAGGAGTTAAAAGATATCTTGCTTCGACTTGGTCTTTTGTATAAACATTAAAATGTTTATCAAAACCGACATCTTCAAGTTTAACCTTTTGCATCTTTTTCATTTGATAAAACAAAGGTATTCCAATGCCAAGCACCAATATTAACGGCACAATAAAATCAAAAAGATTTGGCAATAAAAGATGTTGAGTAAAGAGAAGAGCATTCGTGCCACCTCTCGCTTTAAAACTATCACTTACCCACCAATACAAAC
>CAVKDD010000265.1:0-2883 GCA_963654845.1 Acutalibacteraceae bacterium
AATAATTTTTTGTACATTTTGGCGATTATTTCATTTGATTGAGTTGTTAAAATTCATATATATAGATTTAGGGAGTAAGTTATATGTTTTTTACTAACGGGTGCAATGACTGTAACAGATATGCCAGATTGGAAATGAAAAATATAGACCAAGAACTTTTGCCATGGTTAGAAGATATAATCGATGAAAATTACGCACGATTAGAGAGAAAAGAATGGAAAAGCAAATATAACAGCTATGTGGTTTATGATTACGAACCCTTCTGTACGGACGGGTTTGAAATAAATTTGGTAATCTCATCAAACGACAGTTCTTTTTTAAACTTTATAAAATATTTGTATGACGAAAAAGTCAGTACGATTGAATACTTAAACAGTTGTTATACAATCTAGCCATAATACAACAAAATTCATAGATTTCTCTATGAATTTTGTCAAACTGAATATTAAATATATGAATTATTCTTCCGGTTTTTGGAAGCAATCTTTACAAAATACTTCTCTGCCTGCAACCGGTTTGAACGGAACTTGTGTTTGAGCTCCGCATTTTGAGCAAACTGCATCATACATTTTTCTCTTTTTTCTGTTGTTTTTTCTACGAGCAAGTCTGCATTCCGGACATCTTTTCGGTTTGTTTACGAGACCCTTTTCTGCATAGAATTCCTGTTCTCCTGCTGTGAAGACAAACTCTTTGCCGCAATCTTCACACACCAATTTTTCATCTTCGAACATGTTTTTTCTCCTGATTGTGTACTGTTAGGTTTTTAGACCTATGCTTATTAAATCATTGTACACTATTTTCAGTTTTTTGCAAGTATTTTATTTTTACTTATGATAGCGAGAAGAAAATTTGTGAACCTTACGATTTTCCATCGGGTGACCTGATTTGTCCAAATATTGTTCTTTGTGACTGTTTGCAGCGTTTGTTGAACGACTTTGGCTACCTTTCTTAACTCCTGATTTTGCCAAATAATCATCATGTTGAGCCTTAATTTTCGGAACTCGGTCTTCAAAACCCTTCAAATCAGGTCTGATAATTTTAGAACGCAACAACATTTCATCTCTTAATACAAGAATATAATCGGACAACTTCGCAGCCCTTTCAATTTTGCCCTGACGAAGCCATTTTTCAACAATTTTAATCAGTGCATCAAAATGATTTTGAATATTTGTCGGAATATCATAGTCTGAGATTTTAATAAAATCATCCAGTGATGTATCACCTTTTAACTCGTTCATTCTTTTTGAAGTCAAAATGGTCACCTTAAAGGTACTCAAATCAGTGACGGGATTTTCGCCTTTTTCTCTTGCAAGTTGTTCGGCACGATACGCTGCTTGCGGGTGAATATGGTCAACCGTTCCGATAGACGGTTCCAGCAATTTTTCACCGATTTCGGCGGAATCCCTTGTAATCCGCACGGTTCTTCCCGTTTTTTCGTTGTATCTCAATTTATACGGCTGAGAATACTTTACGATAAACGCATTTATAGAGTTTGTCGATTGTGGCAAATTTTCGGCAATTTTAATAATTTTCGCACGAACTTTTGGCTTTATATCAAGTCCTTCAAGTTCTTTTATAAAAACTTTTCGGCTAAATCTTTTTTCGGGAATAGGATTAGGGGCAAAGATTTTGTCAAACGACCTGTTCAAAACCTCTTTTGCCATGTTATATTCCTTTTTCGGAAGTTGACGAACCACAAAATGAATTTTATTCAAAATTGCAGCCTGTTGAGTAATCAAAATTTGTTCCGCCTGCGGATATTTCAGGTTCAACAATTCCTGCAAATTCATATCGGGGTGCTTTTTAGAAAGCCCTTCAAGAAGTTGAAACGCCTCTTTTTCAATCGGGAACATACTGTCCTTAAAAAACTTCAAATTGTTAATCGCAACCGAAGATTTACAAGAAAAAACTCCCATTTGTTTAAAATACGGCACCTGACTGCGTGGAATTAAAGTAACTCCGGTGTAAGCGTCAGGAATTTTCTCGGAACTGATTAATTCTTGGAAAAAAGATTTTGGAAACTCTACCTCAAACAATTTATTTACTTTTCCGACCTTCCCCGTAAAACTCGGAGTTTGGGCAGTTTTAACAAAGGTATCAACAGGTATCGAAAGTGAAGGCGTTGCATTATATTGCGTCCCAACATTTGTTAAAGACTTCTTATCAGATACTCCATATCCGTTAAAATATCTAAGACCCAAAACTTTCATGTATTAACTAAAACCCCTAAAAATAAATTTTGCTACCATTATTCTAACAGAAAATAAAAAAAGAGGATAAAATGTTAAAACAAATTATCCCCTGATTTTTTAATTTTTACTTCAATGAAGAAGCAACGGTTGAGCCTGCTTTTGCGGCAGTACCGCCCTTTGTATAATACGACAAAGCAGCAGAACCGAGTTTTCCGACAGCACCTATTGCGGAATTTAAAAATCCCGAATTGGCATTACTTGCCTGATAAGCCTGATTATTGTAATTATTTCCCGAATCAGAATTAGAAAGTGCCATTTGCATGTAATTCATCATATTTGAATTCATTGCAGAATTAAGATTACCCAACAGCGAAATAAAACTCAATCGGTTGGCGATTTCGGATGAATAAAGTTCACTTTGTTTATTTAACAAATCGTTGCTGAAATCAGAAACCGCCTGAGCCTGTTTGTCGGTGATAGTGTCCAAATTATCCATAAAAACGGAATTATCAAGATTTCCAAATCGAGAGGCAATATTATCCCTCAAATCGTTCACCATTGGGGTGTAAATCTCGTTAATCTGTTTCAAACCGGCATTTTTGTAGGCTTCCAGCTCGTTATTCCATTGCTCTTGTTTTTCATCGGAAATAGAATATAAATTTTCCAACGAGGAAGCTAAATTACTCTGAAT